>JASHSL010000194.1 GCA_030040855.1 Terriglobales bacterium | reverse complement strand
CTCGGAGCTCAGTCGATCGAGGTGGAGTACAAAGATGGCCGGGAGTGGGTCATCGCTAATAAAGGAGCCGTTGGCATCTCCATCGCGAATTACAAGAGCTCCAGTACCGATGCAAAGGAGTTGCGTGGGAATCTCTACGCCGCCGCCAAGAAGCCAGTGCGCACTGTTATCAGGGGACAGGTATACATTCTCAAAGTCGGCATCTTCGATAGTTTTGGCGAAGATGCGTTCGCAGTAAGCATAGATCTCGCGCCAAAGCTCGATCCGTCGAATACACCATTCACCGTCGCCAAACAGGGTCAATATCTGGCCTTTATCTACAACTACACCAGGATTCGCGGCCAGGCTCCCGCGGAATCGGATTTGGAACGCTACTTCCGGGTTTCCTCGCCTGCGGTTCACGATATGATTAAGACTTTGCAGCGTAACGGCCTGATCGAAAGAACCCCTGGGCGGGCTCGATCCATTCGGCTTTGTGTACCCCCGGAGAAGCTGCCGCGATTGGAGTAACCCTCGCTAGTTCCCGGCGAGAACACCCTTCCACCAGCGACGCCGTCCATGTCGATGCCGGTCCCGAGCGTATCGTCGGCGATCCGGAAGATGGCCATAAATGGGCTTCTGGGAATTAGCTCCTCCGCCAAGGATTCGTCAACCGCATTGCTCTACGCTACGCCGTTAAGCAGGACCAGCTCTCGCCGCGCTGCACTGGCACCAGCACATGACTTCCGGATAGCCCGTTATCCATCCCTGATCCTATATCCGACACTCCCGCACGGTACAATCGTTCGAACACTCGATGCCCCTGACTCCCGGAACTCGGTTGGGACACTACGAAATTCTTGCGCCCCTCGGCGCAGGTGGGATGGGCGAGGTGTATCGCGCCAGCGACAGTCAACTCGGCCGCGACGTAGCGCTTAAGGTTTTGCCTGCAACATTCCTTCGCGATTCCGAGCGCATGGTTCGGTTTCAGCGCGAAGCCCAAGTCCTGGCGTCGCTGGACCATTCCAATATCGGACACATTTACGGAATCGTGGACGCCGAAGACTCGCGCGGTTTGGTTCTCGCTCTCATCGAAGGACCGACGCTGGCGGATCGCATTAAGGCGGGGCCACTGCCGATAGACGAGGTAGTTGCGATCTCGAAACAGATCATTGAGGCATTGGAGTATGCCCACGACCGGGGCGTGGTCCATCGGGATCTGAAACCTGCCAACGTCAAAATCACTTCAGAGGGGGTGGTGAAAGTTCTCGACTTCGGATTGGCGAAAGTACTCGAAGACGAGCCGACCGAATCGTCTCTCATGAACTCGCCCACGCTAACGGTTGGCCACACCCGTGCGGGTGTGATCCTCGGTACGGCTGCCTATATGTCGCCGGAGCAGGCGGTAGGGCGCCCCGTTGATCGGCGCAGCGATATTTTCTCCTTTGGCGCGGTGCTGTATGAAATGCTGACTGGCCAGCGCGCCTTCAGTGGAGCTACGACACCGGATGTGCTGGAAGCGGTGGTCAAGAACGATCCGGATTGGTCCAAGCTGCCGGCGGGGACACCGGCATATCTGCGGAGGTTGCTGGAGCGAACGCTGGCGAAGGATCGAAAGCAAAGGTTGCAGGCGATTGGCGAGGCGCGGATTGCGTTGGAGAATCTCCACACCGAGGAACCGGCTTCAGCCGCCGACGATCGATTAGGCGCCGTGGGGAGACGGAAGATCTTCACCGTCGCCAGCGTGGCGCTCGTCGCCGGCGCAGCGATCGCGACACTCTTCCTGGGCGCGTTTGCGTACACTCGGCACCTGCTGGTGGTTTCTTCCCCACCGATTACGCGGCTCCTCATGGGACTCCAGCCGGCAGAATCGATATCCGGCGGTCAGGAGACAGACTCACTGGCTCGTCCAACGCGCACGGCGCTCGCCTGGTCTCCTGACCGCCGCTCCCTGGTCTTTGGTGGCGCTCGCGCCGGAGCGGAACAGCTCTACGTGCGCCGGCTGGACCAGTTGCAGGCTACGCCACTCGCCGGCACGGAGGGAGCAGTCGGTCCGTTTTTCTCTCCAGACGGCCAATGGGTGGGCTTCTGGGCTGACGGCAATCTGAAGAAGGTCTCCACTAGTGGCGGACCCGCAGTGACAATTTGCAGGGCGCCCCTGATTGCGGGCGCGACGTGGGCCGACGGCGATGTTATTTTCTTCGACGAGTCGACATTTGAGAGAAGCGGTATCTCGAGGGTCGCCGCCGGGGGTGGTCGTCCGGAGTCCGTCGTCATGCCGGACGCGTCGAAAGGAGAATTCTCCTACCACCTTCCTCATGCCCTGCCTGGCGGCAAGGCTCTGCTGTTTACTGTTACGCATGAGCTTCAGCGGTTTGAAGACGCCCAGATCGTTGTGAGGTCATTGGCGACGGGCCAGCAAACTTTGTTGACAGAGGGTGCGGATGCCCGCTACGTCTCGACCGGGCATATCATCTTTGCGCGCCATGGCGCATTACTCGCGGCCCCGTTTGATTTGGCGAAGCTGCGGCTGACGGGGGGCGCAGTCGGCGTAGTCGATGACGTGATGCAAGCCATCTATGCGAAATACGCCTACCTGGAAACGGGTGCCGCACAGTTCGACGTGTCGCCCACCGGTTCGCTGGCATACGCCCCTGGCGGCGTCTTTGCGGAGGAGCCACGGTCGTTAGTGTGGGTGGACCGTACGGGCGCTGTTACCCCGCTTTCGTTACCGTCTCGCGTCTACTGGGGGCCCCGGCTTGCTCCCGATGGGCAACGGGTCGCTTTCTACACCCGCGGTAGTGACCAGCGCGTGTGGATTGCGGACCTTCGCAACGGCACCTCAACAGCGGTGACAGAGCGGGGCAACCCCTCGTTCATCATCTGGACCCCAGACGGCGTACATGTCACGTTCGTGGATGGGAACCCGCGCAACCTGTTCTGGCGGCGGGCAGACGGCGGCGGAGAACCAGAGCGCCTCACCACCAGTCCGAATTTACAGATGCCAAGTTCGTGGTCGCCCGACGGGAAGGTGCTTGCGTTTGTTGAAATGGATCCCACGTCCGGCGAACACATCCGGCTTCTGCCGGTCGGGGAAGTAAAGACTCCACCTCGTCCGTGGCTAAATACCCGTTTTAATGAGTCGCAGCCTGACTGGTCGCCCGACGGCCGCTGGATCGCTTACACCTCGAACGAGTCCGGGCGGTCCGAGGTGTATGTTCAAGCGTATCCTGGCCCAGGGGCGCGGTATACGGTGTCGCGGGACGGTGGAAGCAGTCCTGCATGGTCGCACGACGGCCATGAACTTTTTTATATAGGACCTGGCCCAGACGAAAAAGTCACGATGATGGCCGCGACGATAATCACCACGCCGAGCTTTTCCATCGGTACTCCACGAAAGCTTTTTCAAGGAACCTTCACGGTGAGCAGTGGGTCGAGGAGTTACGATGTCACGGCCGACGGCCGTCGATTCATCATGGTCCAGCCTAGCCAGCAGGCCCCGTTGCCGGTATCGCAAATCGTAGTCGTCCAGAACTGGAGCGAGGAACTGAAGCGCATCGCGCCCACGAAGTGACCGCGCCCACCAAGCCGTTGCCGAAATGCCCTTCGAGACTGCTCCTGTGTGGTCGGCTAACCTTCCAGAACCATCCGCCCTCAGCTCAAGGATTAGGCTCGATGCCAATGCGATCATTGACGGCTGATCGAATCCGCTGCTTGCAGCCAAGGTAGCGTTCGGTCGTCTGCACCGAAACGTGGCCCAAGAGAAATTGGATCTGCTCCAACTCGCCTCCTGCTGCATGGCAGAGTCGAGCACAGGTCCGTCGCAGATCGTGCGGCGCCAACTTCGACACTCCGATGCTTCTGGCGGATTCCTTCACAATGTGCCAAACCGCCTTTACCGTCATCCCATCGCCCCATGCCCTCCCTACTTTGTTGACCCGGCGAAACAGTCTTCCGCGATCAATAGCCGCTGCGGCCACCCAATCGTTCAACTCGCTTCTGACCCAATCGGGAACCGGAACCGTTCGAACGTGGCCTCCCTTGCCGACCAGATCAACAATGGCCCAGTGCTCTTCGCGTTGCTGGAGATGATCCAAGGTCAAAGCCACGGCCTCATGCCTCCTCAATCCGCACGCGAGTAGCAACGCGAGTAAGGCACGGTCACGTTTTCCCTTCAGTCGCTCACGATCGGGCGCTTGCCAAAGCGCATTGCCTTGCTCCGCCGTTAACCAGTTCCCGAGCCGGATGCCCAGTTTCTTGACTCCTTTGACGCGACGAATACCGGCAGCCAAATCGGCGCTGAGAAGACCGCAGTCGGCGGCTTCGTAGGCGAGGCGACACACGGCGCCAAGACGTAGGTTGATTGTGCCGGGGGCGAGTTGACGGGATTCGAGATGAGAGCGATACCGCAAGACCACGATCCTGTTGAAGGCCAAGCGCGGTTCCGAGCAATACCAGTCAACGAACTCATCGATGGCGTGACGATAACCTCGCTTTGCGTCTGTTGAGTTGAGGCTGTTCAACACCGCGGCCTTGGCGTGTTCTAGGTCGGGCAAACGTAGGATGGATTTGGTGCTACTGCGTCTCCTTCTGGAACTTGGTTTCTTGTTCATGACCGATGGCCTCCCTGCCACTGGTCAATGATCAGAGTAGTGCGCCGACTGTAAGGTCAGAGTCGCTCGTCACTCGCCAAGTGAGCAACTGACGACACTCGCGGTCGCGCTGCGACCAAACGGAAGTATGCCCGGTCTCCGTTGAAGTACAGTTCGCTACTGCAACTTTGCGTGTTCAGCTTTGGCTGCTTTGAGGATGGGAAGGCCGGGGTCGGCGTCTTTCCAGAGGACGAGAAAATCCTGGTAGGCTCCTGTGGCTTTTGCTGAGTCGCCCGACATTTCGTAGGCGCGAGCAATTTGCAGGTGGGCGAGGGGACCAAGCAATCCGTTCCCGACCAGTGTGGGATGATCAATCAACTTCTGGAATTCGGCGGCGGCCGCCGAGCCATTCCTCTCCGCCAAGTAAGCCTGACCACGAATATAGGCGGGATAGATCCAGCCGATATTTCCTCCCATCTCATAAGGGAGCGCCGGCTCAAGCGCAAGGATCGCGCGGTCCGGGGCGGATTGATCCATATCAATCGCGGCCTCGATGAGCGGAAACCAATACACCTTGAGAAATGTATTGGTGGGCTCGGCCTTTTCGGAGACATCCAACATCGCTCTCGCCTTCGTCGCATCTCCGGCCCGCGCCAGGGCCAAAGCTGCCAGTACCTTTACGTAGCGTCCCGGAGCCAACGCCAGACCTCGCGCGACGGCCTGCTGCGCCGCTGAGCCATTACCGACCTCAGCTTCGCGCACTCCCTGAAAGGTAAGCCACACGGCTCCGGTCTCTTTGGCATCCGCTCGCACCGCCGAGTCGACGGCACGCCGGGAAAGGTCGCTCGCTTTTTCCATGCGTCCGTAGTAGGCCTGGGTATCGGCGTGATTGTTGAGCATCTGGTCTTCTTCACCGGGGCGTCCCGCGGACCACGCCACCTGGCGCTCCATCTCAGCGTTATCGCCGGCCAAGAACGCCAGCGAGTAAAGATCGCTGCGGATGAGGAGGCCGTCAAAGCCCTTCTGCTGTGCCTCCGCCAGTGTGTCGTGGGCATCCTTGAGACGGCCTACGGCCGTGTACCAGCTCGCCAGATTGCCATAGGTGACGATGTTGGGCGCAATTCGCTGCGCTGCCTCAGTCGCTGCGATCGCCTTGTCGAATTGCCCCAAGGCGGAGTAATCCGTAGCCAGATTGCCCAGCGGCACGGCGTCCCGCGGATAGCTTTTCGCCCACAGTTCGTAAGCCTCTGTGCCCTGCTCCAGTTCCCCCAACACGTCATTAAAGTAGTAAGCCGTGATGCGGTAGCGCTCGCGTTCGCTGACCCGGTCGCGTAGGTCGTACGCCTTTTTCCCGTTCTCAGCGGCCAGAGTCGCTTGTCCCAGATTTCCGTACTCAATGGCCAGACCTTCATAGGCAATGGCGAAGTTGGGGTCGAGTTCGATGGCCCGCTTCATGAAAGGAATCGCCTCGGCATCGCCCTTGGTGCGGCTGGTCATAATGGCCATGCTGTATGCCTTCAGGGCTTCGAGAGATGGAGTAGTCGCCTCGACCGGCACGTCAAACTTTTGCACCGACGCCAGCGATTCGCCGAGGCGCGAACGCAGCGCCGTCGCCGCAGTACCGAGCGCCTTGAGCACCCCTTCCTTGCTGGGAGCTTCGGCCTGTTCCTTCGCCAAGTTATCGCCGGTACTACAGGCGACGGCATCAAGGCTGACGATGTATTGGCTGCCGAGATTGGAAATCGATCCACCAATCACGGCCTTGCTGCCGGTGCGCAGGCAGAGCTCCTTGGCTATATCGGCTGTGACATGATCGGTCGGCGCGCGGCCCATCAGTTTCAGCGTCTCGCCTACTTTGCGATCCGAAAGAATGTTGAGAAACGGAGACTGCTCCAGATCGACGGCCAGAGCCTCCTTGAGCGTCCCGTCGAAGACAGGGTCGGAGGTGGAGTTGGCGAAGTCGGCGAGCACGACGGTATCTTTCTCGGTGAGCGCAGTGGCCGAAGGGCCGGGCGCAGACGGGCGCGAGCGCAGATAAAATCCTGCGACTACCACGGCGGCAACGGCCACCAGCGATGCGGCGATCCAAATCTTGATGCGCGAACCAGACGCAGGCGCGATCGGCGGAATGACGGATGATGTCGAAGGTTGAACCGGCGCCACTGTGCCCGCGGAAGAGGCCGAGGCTACGGGAGATAGGCCGGAAGAAGCTGCGCTCGATGATGCTGCGGCTGATGAAGGCGTAGCTGAAGAAGATGCAGCGACGGCCGTCAGAGTTGGCCCGCTCTCGGCCATTGGCGCGGCGCTCGCGGCGGATATGCGGCTTGAGTCGGTATCGCGCTTGAGGCGCTGCAACTCGGCACGCATGTCAGCGGCGTGCTGGTAACGCAAATCGCGATCTTTCTCGAGTGCGCGATTGATAATGCGCTCCAGTTCGAGAGGCACATCCGGATTCAGCCGCACAGGAGACACTGGAGCGCGGTTCAGGATGGCATCGAAGATGGTCGCGGAACTCTCACCCCGGAAGGGCAACTGTCCAGTGGCCATTTCATAGACGACCGCTCCAAAAGAAAACAGGTCAGTGCGGGCGTCCAATTCCTTGGCACGAGCCTGTTCCGGCGACATGTAGGCGACGGTGCCGAGCGTGGAACCGGGGCTGGTCAGGTGCTGCTCGTCGATCGTGCCCGTAACGGTATTGGCCGAGGCGATTTTGCTCGACGAGCCTTGCGCCGGCTCCATCTTCGCCAGTCCGAAATCGAGAATCTTGGCGTGGCCGCGTTTCGTGACGAAGATGTTGGCAGGCTTGATGTCACGATGAATGATGCCTTCAGCGTGAGCGGCGTCGAGAGCGTCGGCGATTTCGATGGCAAGAGCGAGAAGAGTCTCGATGTCCAGCGGCCGGCCTGCGCTGCGGTGCTTCAGCGTCATCCCGTCGAGAAACTCCATGGCGATGAATGCCTGCCCGTGCTGGTCGTCGATTTCGTAGATGGTGCAGATGTTGGGATGATTGAGCGCCGATGCGGCCTTGGCTTCGCGCTGGAAGCGGCTGAGCGCTTGCGGGTCTTTGGCGACGTCGTCGGGCAGAAACTTGAGGGCCACGAAGCGGCCTAGCTTCACATCCTCGGCTTTGTACACCACGCCCATGCCGCCGCCGCCAAGCTTATCGACAACGCGGTAATGGGAAATGTTCTGGCCGATCATTTGAGAGACGTTCTTGCGTTGTACATCTTACGGACGCGTCATCCTTTAGTCAAAGAACGACGGCGACACGCTGCCAAAAGCATGTCGAACCCTAAACACCTGCCTTTATGAAGGGATAACCGCGGCGGTGCGATAGGTCCCGGTTAGTCGGTAATTACCGGCCAACCCTTCGAATCACATTCTAAGAACTCTAGCCGGAAAGCTTTATTCTCTTGCGATTGGGTTTTCAGGAGAAGGAGCTCTGCTTCCGGTTCAGATCTTGGCGGGTCAGCGCCGGTGGCAGAGCCCCAATGAACTACGATTCTTTTTATCCCACTTTCTGCGCTGCCGCACAAGCTTGAAACTGATTGGGCCAGAGACTGCGACAAGATCCTGCGGCGATGCCCTGCGTGTGAACGGGATTCGATCATCGGCCACGGCCGCCGCCGCAAGCAGGCGCACGATGAGTATCACGATTGGATTGGCATCCGTCGTGGTCGCTGCCCAGTTGGCAGGAAGACCTTCACTTTCCTCCCACTGCTTTCTCTCCCTTACACGCATTACAGCTTGCTGGCGCGTGGTCAGGCATTGCGACGGCGCTTTGTGGAACACTGCTCTTGGGAAGACGCGATGCCTACACTCAAAGACCCTAAGCGCGTGCCCGATGCTTCTACAATCCGCCGCTGGTCGAGCGGCCTGGATCGCTCTCAACTGGCTTTTTCGTTCCTGCGCCAAACGCTGGCTCGCGTTGCTTACTGGCTGGCGTGTGGTCACGTAGATCACGAAGCTTGGCTGTTGCCTTGCCTAAATCCGATTCTGCGGATTCTCGGGCCCCTGCGTCTCGGAGAAAAATTTTCTTCCACCTACCATCCTTGCCTGGGAATGCCGGCGAGCTTGTCCTACGCTCAGCCTTCGGAGGCCAACAGCACGTGGGCGGGGATGTCGAACAACTCAAGCAGCGCTGGCCGCTGCTCGATTACTTACAACAGCAGAACTGGGCCGCCCGGCCAGCGGGTTACGACTCCGAGTTCGTCGGACTCTGTCCGCTACACCAGGAGACGCGGCCTTCGTTCTATGTCAACGCCCGTAAAAATCTCTTCTACTGCCACGGTTGCGGCCAGGGTGGTGATTTAATTCGTTTTGTCGAGTTGTCCCGTCATCTCTCTTTCCGCCAAAGTCTGGCCTACCTCGCGCAGCAAAGCGCTCCTGCAGTCGACTCTGCCACAGTGCTTAATGAGGTGGCCGCGTTCTATCAGGAGCAGCTCGATCGCTACCCTGAGGCATTGCGTTATCTTGAGCGACGCGGAGTGCACGATCCTGCATTGATCAAAAAGCTGCGGATCGGCTATGCTCCCGGCGGGTGCCTGCGCCGGCATCTCACCGCTCAAGGCTATTGTTTCGATCTTCTTCGCCAGGTTGGCCTGGTCAACTCTCAAGGCCGCGACACCTTCTACGGTCGCGTCGTCTTCCCCTGCAGTCACGGCGGGCGCACTGTCAACCTCTACGGCCGCAGCCTGGGCGATGCCTTTGCCCATCGATTTCTGCCTCGTCCCAAGGGCGGCTTGTATGCCTGGGAGCAGGTTCGGCATTGCCCTGAGGTAATTCTCGTCGAGGGGCTGTTCGATTATGCCGTGTTGTGGCAGGCAGGTTTTCATCACCTCACCTGCTCGTTGGGCACCCATCTCAATGCCTGCCAGTTTCGGCAACTGTGCGACAACCAACGCACGGTTTATCTCACCTTCGATGTTGACGCCAATGGCAGCGGTCAACAAGCCGCGCAGCAGCTTGCATATCGTCTCCGGGCGCGAGGTATTGCCACTCGCCGCGTCCTCCTGCCTCCTGGCCACGATCCCAACCACTTCTTCGTCCAGGGCGGTGATGCGCGGCAGTTTCAATCTCTGCTGGAGGGGGCTCAGCCGTGAAGTTCCGCGTGATCGATCAGCACTCCCATGACGCACGAAGCCCGATTCACATAATCGAGCAAACTACCGGCTGGGAGGTCGGCTGGATTAATCGTTATCTAGACCGCGAATACGTCCGTCGCCTAGCGGACACGACTCTGCGAACCTACGCTTACAACCTGCTGCATTTCGTTCGCTGGTGGGAAAGCATTCATCACACCGGCGATATCGTGGAAGCCGACCTTACCGAGTCGACACTCCTGGATTACGTGCGTTTCCAGTCCGGCCAACAACCTCGGCCTTCGGCTTCCCTCATCAACGACCGCGTTGCCGTCACGGATCGCGCTCTGCGCAACCAGTTCCCGAACGCTCCTTGTCAGATCGCTCGCGGTTTTCATCAAGCTTTCTTGCGGCGTGGACCCATGGGCCTAGCACGCCCACGGCAGGCAATCAGCCGGCTGCGAGTGAGGGTACCTAAACGTAACATCGTGCCCCTCTCAGTGAATGAAGTGGCCCGCTTCTGGTCGAGTTTTCGTACCTCACGCGACTTGGCCATCGTGGGTTTGATGCTCCTGCATGGGCTCCGTTCCGCCGAAGTGATGGCTTTGAATCGGGATGACGTGTTGCTGGCGGAAGCGCAACTCCGCGTTCGTGGCAAAGGCAACAAACTTCGCTTCCTCCCGCTTGCGCCAGAAAGCATTCAACTGCTCGATCACTATCTGCGACTGGAACGACCCCATCCATGCAGCCCCGCATTGTTCGTCCCGCTGAAAGGACCTGCGCGCGGAACACGTATGAGCACTGCGGGATTGCGCTCCTTGTTCCGCTACCATCGCCGAACCACTGACATTAAGCTCGCCCACCCGCATCGTTTTCGACACACCTTTGCCTCCGATATGGTACGTGCCGGGATAAGCCTGCCCGCGCTCATGCAGTTGATGGGTCACGCCGACATTCAAACCACGCTGCGCTATTATGCGCAGAAAGGAGATATGTGCAGCGAGTGCCCTAGCCTGCTAATCGGCCAGGCGTGCGCATCGGCGGACTCAACATAAATCTTTCCGATTGGCGGAGCTCGGGCCACCCTTGGCATGCGCTAGATACCCATGTTCCCAGAAGGGCTACAACGAACGGAGCCAGTCAAGAAGATCTTTGTTCTCCTGCCAGCATGGGATCATTTGGACTGGCGAAGAGTCATCGATTTTTTCAAGCGCGTTCCGTTTCATCTCCAGATTCGCCCTCGCGTAAATCTGGGTTGTTTTGACATCTACATGGCCGAGGAAGTCGCGGATCATGTCAAGCGAGATTCCGCTCTGCAACAGGTGCATTCCCTTTGTGTGTCGGAGCGTGTGCGGACTCACTTTCCGGTTCAGGCTGGGGCGTTTGTTTTGTGCTTTGACGAGATACTTTTGAAGGATGTAGCGGATTCCCGAACGCGACAATCGTTGATTGCGCGCGTTCTGGAAAAGAGGCTCATCGAACTTTTCGGGGCGATCGAGATGATGTTCCCGTATGTGATCACATAGAAGCTGGGCCGTCTTTCCCATCAAAGGCACCGCTCGCATTTTGCGACCTTTCCCCAATAGGCGGAGCTGCGCGGGTGGATCCAAACGCACGTCGCCAACGGAAAGATCGATCAGCTCTTGAACGCGCGCCCCGGTGTCGTAGAGGACGCTTAACAAAACTGCGTTCCTTCGCCCGTTCGGGGTTCGGAGGTTTGGTTGCGCCAGGATGTCAGCCAGCTCCTCTTTCGAAAGGTATGCGACGGTGGGGTGAGCGTGTCGTCGCAGGGGAATGGCGAGGATTTTTTGACATTGAAGCATATGGGCTGGTTCTTCGGCCTGAACGTACCTGAAGAAAGCATGCAAGGCAGCAAGTCGATGATTTCGTGTACGAGGAGAAGACTTTCTCTCTTTCTCCAAGTAGTCCAAGAATGTTTCCACCAGTGAAACATCGATTTGTTCGAGACGTAATCTTTCTAGAGCGACTCCCTGTACATCACGGCAGAAGCGCAGGAGAAGAGTAAACACGTCGCGGTATGCCTTGATGGTATTTGGGCTGAGATTCCGCTGCGCGGCCAGATAGTGAGTCAAAAAGTTTGTGAGGTGAACGGAGAAGTCAGTGGGCTTCATGGCTCAACCCTCCGCGGAATGACATCACCAAAGGCCGCGTCTGCTCGCGCCGTAATCTCTGGGAAGAGTTCGGCAGTTAAATGCAGGTAACGCTGTGTTCCGGAAAGATTCTGATGCCCGAGGTAGGTAGCAAGAAGAGGAAGTTTGGCGTCCAGATCCTCACCGCCCCGATACCAGCGTCGTAAGGTGTGGATGGCAAATAGGTGACGATAGTCGTGAATCCGTGGCCCCTTGCCTCGTCCGGCGTGAGGGATTCCACACTGTAGCAGCAGTTTACGAAAGACTGTGTAAACCGTGCGTAAGCTGAACGGGCCTCCACTCGGTCCGGGAAAGAAGATGGCATTGGGCGGGCGATTGTCAAAATGGGCGGCATACTTTCGCAAGCGATTAACCACAGGCCAGGCCGGTGGTACCAAGCGATCTTTGCGGAACTTTCCCTGGTGGACCGTGATAATGCCGTGGTCTAGATCGACGTCACGAACTTGGAGTTTCAAGACTTCGCTGACACGAAACCCGCATCCATACAGAAGCCGGAAAACCTCCGGCATAACGAGATGCCGTAAAGGCGAACGTGCCGTGGGCTGAAGCATGTCCACAGCCTGGAAGAAGTTTTGAAGCTCTTCGTCGCTTAGCATTCTTGGCACGAAAGTCGATGGATTTCGAGCAACTAATGTGCAATCGGGCAGATATGCGGAATAGCCAAGCCGCAGCAAAAAGCTGGAGAACTGCCGCGTGACGGTGATGCGTTGCGCTTGGGTTCGTGCTCCTTCATGCGCTTTCTTGGCCAGCCACTTCCGCACGATGGAAGCAGGTAGCTCACAGCTCGTCACTCCTTCCTGCACCAAAAAGCTGTCGAGGTGCCGCAAGATTCGAATCGATTCACGATACGTGTACCCACAGGCGTGCTTTTCCTGAAGAAATTTCTCAATGAGAGTAGACAGAACGCTTTGGAACGGGGTGGATGCATCAGTTGCCATGATTCACCGCCGTAGGATCCAACGCTACGCTGCGTAAAGCTTCAATATCCGCTTTTGCGTAGATACGGGTTGATTCCAAACTGGTATGCCCCAAGATCTCCGCAATAGTTGTAAACGGAGTGCCTTTTTCCAGGAGCTGAGTCGCCAGAGTATGGCGAAGAGAATGGAGGCCCCGTTTTTGTGAACTCCGAAATGTGATCCCCGACAGAAGGCGCCAATACGTGACAATGTGGTAGAGATTGTTTTCTGTGAAAGGAGAAAATGGTGGTCGCACTTTGAGGAATACCTCTCGATAGGTCGTTTGCGGTCGACCTGACTTCAAGTAATCGATCAGGGCTTCCCCGACCTCATTCGTCAGAGGCAGACTCAACGGCTCGTCCGTCTTCGCCTGCGTGATTTTTATTGTTGACTCGTCCCAATGAAGGTCCTCCAGTTTCAAAGTGCGAATATCCCCCGCACGCAACCCCAACCTGTAGGCCAGTAAGAGAATGGCATAATCTCGTTTGCCTTTCGCAGAACTGCGATCGACCGCCCCAAGAAGTCCGGCCACGAGTTCAGGATGCCAAACTGACGGAATAGTGGCGTCCTTGCGTACACGAATTTTCGGCAGCTGGGCGCTGAGGTCATGCTGCAAAATTCCCCGCATGGTGAGAAACCGGAGAAAACAACGCAGATCTGATACCAGTCGTGCAACGCTTTTTGGCTGCAAGTGATCCCGAGTCGAGATGAACTCGGACAAATCCACCGTCTGAATTTCCGTCAGTTTCCGCGCTTTCGTTGAATGAAGAAAATGCAGAAAAAGCGTAAGGTCTGCAGTACGCAGCCGAAGACTCGTCCCTCGAAGGTGCAGTCGATCCGTGCAGTACTGTTCATAATCTCGAAGTGTGTTCTGCATAGCGGGGTGAAGGTGAATGGCCTGTATATCCGCGAACGCTCGTTCAATACGCCCGTTCTTCGCAAAATCGGCAAGCACTTTCAGGCCGAACAACAGGTGGCGACGCCAGCCGTTGCCCGGCTCATCCACCGCCGCGCCTCTGACGCCATACTCCTCGAGAAAGCGCGCCGCCAAATCTGCAGAAAATTTGTCTCCCAGTTCGTTACGGTGGGAAAATTCGATGAGATGTTGCCAGATTGCGCGATACCGATTTCGTGATCTCCTGCTGTAACCCAGCCGCTCGATCTCGCTCAAGGCGTTGGTGACAAGTTGACCCAGTTGCAAGTTTTCCGAAAGGGTCTGTTCCATGACGAACCTCCTTTGAATGTGGCAGCTCCATGGCCGCCGAGGAGTGCATCATGAAAGCTAATGTGCTGTGATTCCAAGAGGAACTGCTGAGAGGCAAGGACTTACTGCAGCGACTCTACATAACGCCCCTGTGCACACAATGCAGAGCATTTTTAGCCCAGCGCCGTGGCATAGCGAATGGGTGCGTACGCGGGGAAACTTAAGAGCCACGGCGGTGGGCTAAAAATGGATTGAACTGAACCGCTGCGCGGCAGCTGGCGAGCAAGTTGCTTTAAGGGTTTTGAATCGACGCCAGAGAGTCAGGAGAACGTAAAAAGCTGATAAGACAATGATGGCTGAGTAATTTGGAGGGCAGAAAGTGGGTGCGGATTGAGGACGAGAAAGGCGAAGTGAGCTCGTAAATGAAGACAGGAGACTGCTGAGACAACACTTCGACGCCGACTTGGCAAAATCAAGTTCGGGGAAAGCGGAATCGGAGGTCAGTCGAGTTCTCATGAGGTGTCGGTGATGGTCGGAATGCTGCCAGGAGGAATCTCTCCGATTACGATCATGCGCCCCCGGTGGCAAGCGGGGCATTCCCACAGGGAAGAACCAGTAAGAGCCTGGTAGCGGTCTCGATAATCCAGTTCTGCCATTGCGGTGGGGGAGTCTGGTTCCCGCGGTACCATTCCCAGCAGCTGACGACACTGTTCCAGTTTTTCTTTGCGATAGCGGTTACCGAGAAAGCCATAGTAACGAATACGGTGAAAGCCCTCGGGCAGGACATGCAGCAGGAAGCGACGAATGAACTCGTCGGCCGATAAGGGCATAGTTTTCTGCTGGCTGCCATTGCGATAATCCTTGTAACGAAAGGTTACTTGGCCGTCCTCGATGTTGAGGATGCGATTGTTGGAGATGGCTACGCGGTGGGTATAGCGACCCACGTAGTCCAGCACTTGCTGCGGTCCGGCAAAGGGCTTCTTGGCGTAGACCACCCATTTCTTCTTACGTAAGGGTGCCAAGTAGCGAAGAAAGGCCTTGCGATCCTCGAGTTGTTGGAGCGAGGAGAAGAACTTTAGCTGGCCATCATCAAACGCCTTCTCCAGTAATTCCAGAAACAAGCGGCGGAAGAGGCGGGAGAGCACCCGCACGGGGAGGAAGAAATCCGGCCGACAAGGGATCCAGCGCTTGCCGTCGGGAGAGATGCCGCCGCCGGGAACAACACAATGCAGGTGAGGGTGGAACATCAAATTCTGTCCCCAGGTGTGCAGGAC
>JASHSL010000193.1 GCA_030040855.1 Terriglobales bacterium | reverse complement strand
GGCCTCGAGGAGCAACCTCGGGGCGGGCGTCCCGCTCTCTTTTCCCCCCAGCGTCGTCGTACAAGTAAAAGCCCTGGCCTGTGAGCTTCCGCATCGCCTCGGGCTGCCGCTCTCGCGCCTGTCCCTGGCCGATATCCGCCAGGAGGCGATGGCCCAAGGCATCGTTGCTCAAGTCAGCGGCACCACACTGTGGCGTTGGTTAAGTGCCGATGCCCTGCGGCCTTGGCAGCACCGCAGTTGGATCTTTCCACGAGATCCAGATTTCGCTCTCAAAGCCGGGCGCATCCTCGATCTCTACGCCCGCATCTGGCAAGGGAAACCCCTCCAAAGCTCTGAGTTCGTCATCTCGGCCGATGAGAAAACCAGCGTGCAAGCGCGACGCCGTAAGCAACCCACCTTACCCGGCGCTGCGGGCCGACCCATGCGCGTCGAACACGAGTATTTCCGGGAGGGCGCATGGACCTATTTGGCGGCTTGGGACGTGCATCGTGCCAAACTCTTCGGACACTGCGAAAAGAAAAACGGCATTGCTCCCACCGACCGCCTCATCGCTGAGGTCATGCGCCGCGAACCCTACAGATCCGCCAAGCGCGTCTTTGGGATCATGGATAACTGCTCGGCTCATCGCGGTCAGAAGGCAGTCGAACGCATCCGTTCCCACTGGCCCAATGCCCTTCTTGTACACACCCCCGTTCACGCCAGCTGGATCAATCAAATGGAGATCTATTTCTCCATCCTCCAAAGAAAGGTGCTCACTCCCAACGATTTCTCCTCGCTCTCCCATCTCCAGCATTGCCTCATGGATTTTCAAACTCACTATCAACGAACCGCTTCCCCATTCCAATGGACTTTCACACGCAAAGATCTTTACGTTCTCCTTGACAAACTACAACCCCGAGCGGCCACTGCCGCGGCGTGAGAAAATACGTCACCGTAATTCCGGTTTTGAGCACTAAGTCATTGCAAAGATGGTCGGGGAGAGAGGATTTGAACCTCCGACCCCCTGGTCCCGAAACAACGGAAATTAGCCAAGGTATTGATTTTTCAATTCATGTGAGTGGTGCTTCAACCGTACAAACTCACGTAATTCCTGCTCGTCCTTCTCAGTCATTTTCTTATGGGTGCCCCAGATTGGCTGCCCCAAAACCAAGGAATCTTCTCGGCGAGCACTGGCGTGAACGCGCCTGGGACAATGTTTCCGAATCCAACACCTCGCCCGCACGGATTGGATGTGGCGGAGGCAGGGAGCCATCTTCACCCGCCTCTTACCCTGCTGACGCCACAAAAACCTCGGAAGTGATCCCCCAATTTGTCACCTTGGTCTGGTGATCCGGCTTCCACCCCTCGGACCGCAAATAGTCCGAGAGTTCAATGGGATGGCAGCCGCCCAGGATGCCCGGACGGAACCGCCACAAGCGCTGCCAGCCCCAGCACACTGCACGTGAGAAAGGAGAGGCACCAAACGTCATGCTGACCAGACAGATCTTCCCTCCGGGCACAAGCACGCGGTGAGCCTCTGACAACAGTTGATCGAGGAAGTCGAGAGCCAAAAGATCGAACACGTAGGTCGAAACGAAGCGGTCGAAGCTACGATCAGGCTCTTGTATTCGGGGCAAGCCGTCACTCTGAGAGACGCGTGCGTGTTCCGACCATGGCTTCAGACGCTCCTGCGCAAGCGAGACCATCGTGCTGCTGATGTCGACTCCAGCGTAGCGAGCGTCGGCGGGCAAGTGGTGCTGCAACAGCCTCGCAGCTAATGTGCCCGTCCCACACCCGAACTCGAACACTGAGTGTGCCGAGTCGAAAGCGGCATGCCCGATCATCTCATTGATAGCGGGATTCTCGAAGAAGCCTTGCCAGTCCTGCGCTGAGCCGAGGCGGTCATAGAAACGCTTCGCCTCTGCGGGCGAAAGGTAACGATCCGATGGCTCACGAACGCTCACACGTGAACCTTAGCAGCGCCGCTTGGAGGCAGGCCTCTGCTCATGCTGCGGTCCTAGCAAACTGGTTGTACAGCCAAGCGAAGACCGCTCCGGCGATAAGCCCGTCCACGAATCCGTAGAGAGTCCCGACGATGACCTCAGCAACGCTGCGGGTAGTGGCATGGTAGCCGGGATAGACCGACGCCATTGTCTGTAGGAACTGCTGCCCATAGTTGCTCCAGCCCAAATTTGCCAGACCCGTGCCGAGCATCGCTACTCCCCACAGGATTGCAGATGCCAAAGCCAGACCTTTTATGCTTAATTTCATGGCTCACTCCTTTCCTTCATTTTAGGGTGTCAAGACTGTGCTGCCATGCGATCACGGTTTGACCGTGAAGGAGGTCTTACCGGCCCCTTTTGTTGCAGGACAGACCAACCTGTTTGTCCTATTGCCGTTTTCGACCATGCGTAGCAGTCAGCTCACCGAACCTGTATGGTCGAGGAGTCGGCCAACGACGGCAGCCGCAAGTTCTAGCCTCTGCAGATCCGCGGTCGTAAAATCCGGTCCGGCCGAATCCAAATCAAAACCCTTTCGCGAAACTTGAAGTACACCGCAGACTTTGCCTTTGTGGGAATAGATCGGGACCGACATCATTTTCTGAATTGTTTGAGCGTCGCATTGTCCGTCACTCCGCGCATTGCCCAACTCGATCATCTCGAACACACTGAAGTGCTGAATCTGCGCGAAGTTATTGATTCTCTCAGACCTTCTTGTCTTTGCGGTTCGAGCGGCGATCGCTGAACTTGACAGCGGAATGACCCCAGCTCTGCTCAACTCGGTCGGGAAGAGGAACCTTAGCGACTCTCCCTGAATCCACAGCGATCCGACTTCAGTGTCTCGCACGCCTAGATCTTTGGCTAATTGCGCGCAAACAATCTGAGGCGTGTGATCCTCAGAATTCAAGGTGAACAACCGTTCTAAAGCTGGCAAGGCAACGGAAGCGCCCGAGACCTGCTCCGAAATCCAAATTCGTTTAAGATCATCAGCAGGTGACACACACGCCTCCATTGACTCTAGTCTCACCCTAGCTTGTTCGACTCACCAAGGCAAAAGCCATTTAACCAACGCGCCGTGCAGAGGTCGCGACCCAACAAACTTTCTACTGACTGAGTTCCTGTTATGCGCGTCGATGCGCTCACACGCATCCCGACGCAACACCTCATGAATGCAACGCGAGAGTTCCTCGATAGCTTCGTCCTTGCTTATGAACATCCCGGCTTCCGCGTAGATGTCGAATTCCGCTTCTGACTGATCAGACACAACAAGAATCTGAAGCCCCGGCCGTGCTCGGGCGATCTCCTTCGCAATCGAAATCGCGTCTGTTTCATGATCCAGCACAACACAGTCAATTCTTAGACCCTTGCTCACTTCAAGCGCTTCGTGAGCCCCCTTCGCAACCAGCACCGAATGCCCGTCCAGTTCTAGAATTGATTGATAGAGCAAAAGGGCAGAAGGATCGTCGCTGACGCACAGCACCGTCCATCTCATGAGCGCTCCCTCCTCGCTGTAGCGAAGTAGCAGTATTTGCGGCCTGTATCAGGCCTAGCCCTCTCCGAAATCCCGGTACCTCTCAAGAACATCGCGCTGGGAAACCACGCCCTCCAGTTTGCGAAAGTCGGCTCGGCTCACAACAGGCACAAGTGGCCAGATCGACGTAGCGATGGGAGAATTTGAACGCTCCGGGATGGGGTTGAAAAGGGGTCTGCCTTGGGCAGTTACAGACGTCTTTACATCTGCCAATTTTGCGATTGCCGTGCTAGCCGCGCTCGTCGGGTACGTCACCTTTGAATTTCTTCGAGAGAGATTCTAAACAGGAAAGTGGTGGCCGACGAGGGAGTGCCCGCAAATATTACTGCAGGTCTTGGATCGGTCCTTGTGGCCTTGGCTCACAATAAACTTCGCTCCACGGGGAGAATGGCTCTTGAGCGAATTGAGTTCGGACTTTGACAGCGAGAGTGTCCTAGAATTACTCTTCTGCGAAGCGTCTCATACGCGGGAGTAGCATAACTTCGGCAATGCGCCGGGGCTCCATCCCGGAGATGACGGTTCAATACCGTTCCTCCCGCCCCAGTTCTCTCTTCGTGCCAACCCTCTTCTGTTTTCAAATTCACCTTGCGCTTCAAAGCGGAAAGCCGACTTTCTGACCTCGGCAATGTGATTGGGATCACTGATCGAGGTATGAGCGTGGCGGAGAATTACGCCAGGAAGGCGGTATTCAAGACGGTCCCACACAATTCTAGGGTCGCATGTCGTTGCGTGTGTCTCAGTAGTTTGTTGGATGTCAGGCTCGAAGTCGAATCGAAAGCGGAAAACATCAGAGAAACCCGCCGACCACGGCAGTGAGTTGTGTGGTCACCTCCCCAAGGAGGTGTTCGGTGAGTTCCGTTGCGCCATCAATCAGTGTTTCACTCCAGAATATCCTTCTCCCAACTGATTTTTCGCCGTGCTCCGAAGCTGCTTTGCTGTATGCCACCTCGCTGTCTCGTCGGTACGGCAGCACGTTGTGCACTATAACCGTGGTCCCGGAAGAAATTACCGACTACGTTCAGCCACCAGACCCTTTCTACCTCCGGCACTCCGCCGATAAGAAGATGGCAGACCTTGCAGCATCGGGAATGTTCCAGGGGATCAAACATCGAGAGTTGGTCAAAGAAGGCTTCATCTCTGACGTGCTTTCGGATTTAATCGATCGACTTGAGATCGATCTTGTTGTGCTTGGTACGCACGGGCGTGGTGGAATCAAGAAAGTCGTGCTCGGCTCGGTGTCAGAAGAGGTTGTAAATTCAGCTCCTTGTCCTGTGCTTACCGTTGGGCCGCAAGTCCCGGCGAAACCGGGATCGGACCTGAACATACAGAGGATTCTGTACGCGACCGACCTACTCCACGATTCAGCGAAGGCATTGACATATGCATTGTGGCTGGCGAAGCAGGAGCACGGTCACCTGACTTTGCTCCACGTTCTCAAGATGCCCACCGGTGCTCCTTCGGGAGGTGCACATTCAGAAAAGGAGATTGCGATAAAACGTCTTGTCCAGTTGCTCCCGCCCGAAGCGACCGCCTCCGGGGAAACGGAATCTATCGTGGAGATCGGAACACCGGGGGAATGCATCCTGAAGGTGGCTGAAAGTCAACATGCAGACCTG
>JASHSL010000192.1 GCA_030040855.1 Terriglobales bacterium | reverse complement strand
GCGCTACAGTTTTGAATTCCGGACGGAGTTTTTCAATTTCCTGAATCACACACAGTTTTATAACCCGGATGGTGACATCGGAGCAGGACCTCAGTTTGGTGTCATCAGTGCCGCCCGAGATCCACGCTTTGTCCAGTTCGGAGCCAAGCTCGCCTTCTAGCGAGGAGCGCTTCCGTTACAGCGAAAGAACGAGGGCGTCAGAAACAACAGTGCAAGGCAGAGTGCAACGCTAATCCCTGCTGCGGTGGTGATGCGCATGAATTTGCGACTACCATCGGCGATGCTTACTGCAGACCCGATCTCCAGGGCATGCCTCAAGGCCCTATGCATTCGAAATGTCGACATCGTGAGAAGTCTAGAGACGACATTAACCATCATGAACCACAAGCTCAAACACGGAGTTACGGTGCAACGCGACTACCAGCCCGTCCCGCTGCTTGTGGACTCGTTCGGAAGCGAGCTCAATCAGGTTTGGACGAATCTGATTGACAACGCCATTGACGCCATGAACGGCAAAGGCGAACTTCGAGTCCGAACGTATCGCGATAATGGATGTGTTGTTGTTAAGATCGGCGACAATGGTCCGGGGATCTCGCCAGAAATAATGGGCCATATTTTTTCTTCACGACAAAGGCAGTGGGCGCAGGCACGGGTTTCGGACTCGATACGGTGCAGCGGATCGTAAGGAAACACCGAGGCAATGTTCAGGTCAATTCGAAGCCGTGTGATACTCGCTTTCAGGTGTGGCTTCCGCTCACAGACCACGGGGTTAATTGAGCTCGCCGTTGACGGTTGAAATTCGAGCTGTCTTTGAAGCCCGAGAGTGATTCATGTTCGAAAGCGTCTTGTGCCGAGTCAGTGAATACGATCCCACGATTCTCGAGTCTCTCATTGAGCTTGCGGTTGAGATCGCTCGTGAAGGGCGCGAAGGACGACGCGTCGACACGTTATTTACGCTTGGCGATGAACAGGCCGTTCTGGCGAAATCAAGATCACTGATTCCTGACGCATTAACCGGGCGCCCAGAATCGTCCCGCCATGTCAGCAGTCCTAATCTCCGAGCCACCGTGAAGGAACTGGCGCAGTTGGATGAGGGCATTTGTGGTCAGCCACACGGGTTACGTTATCTCTGCATGCCGTTATGTGGACGCTACGGCCTCGAATGTTGAGTTACCTCTCGGGCTTGGTAGTCCGCGCATCGCGGCAGCTAACATCAACGCCGTCACTAAAGGTGTGGGAATTGTTTAATCATGTTTTCAGGATCTCGACGTGAGTTTCTGGGTCAGCTTGGACTGGTCGCGAGCAGCGGATTTTTCCGCGACCGATTCTCTTTCGATTTGAGAGCGACTCGCATGATGTCCGCCGCCCCGACTGCAGCTGGTCTGCGGTCGGTTGATGCTGGCAATATTCGCGTATCGCCCGGACCGTGGAAAACTCTGCCCAAGATGGTTCCGGGAGTTCACCTGGAGAATCTTCGGCTGCGCATGCCGGACGGGGTGCATCTCAATGCCTTCCTCTATTTGCCGGAAGATCTCTCGGGCCAGAAGATCCCGGCCGTCCTGAAAACGACGCCCTATCGGAACACTCCGGAAGCCGACTCTTTTTACGCACGAGGCGGATATGGTTCGATCTTTGTTGATGTGCGAGGTTCAGGCGGTTCGGAAGGCATTCCCTCCGACGAATACTCCCCGGAAGAATACGAGGATACTACTCACGTCATCGATTGGCTTTCGAAACAACCCTGGAGCAACGGCAATGTCGGCATGTATGGCACGTCCTACTCGGCTTTCAATTCTGTCCAGATCGCGACCGAGGTCAAGCCGCCGGCCCTGAAAGCCATATTTGCGATGGCTGGAACGGATGACCGGTATACCGACGACATCCACTACCCGGGTGGTGCAATGCTGATGGTGGACAACTCCTGGGCCCTTGGGATGCTGCTGAGCAATGTTTTGCCCGGTGCTCCCGACTTCGATTTCAATAGCAAGGCATCCCTCGATCGTTGGAACACTCCACCTTGGCTCCAATTGTTTCTGCACAACCAACTGGACGGACCGCACTGGCGACGTGGTTCGGTAGCCCCGGACTATCGGCGGCTGAAGGTCCCTGCATTCTTAGTTGGTGGATACCTGGATATCTATCAGAATTTCGTGCCGCGCATCATGAAGTACTCAAGCGATGCGGTCACCAAAGGGATTCTGGGAACGTGGGATCACAGCCAGAGAGATCCGGGCCCAAAGATCGACTGGGATGCTATGCACATGCGTTGGTTCGATCACTGGCTGAAAGGAAAAGACACCGGGATGTTGAAGCAGCCACGAGTGTCCTTTTACCTGCCGAGCTGGCGCAGGCAATCTTTCCGGTATGCGGGTGACATCCCTGGGGAGTGGCGTCACTTAAACGAGTGGCCAGACACTATGTTTGAACCCAAGGAACGCTTCTATCTGCGCCCGGATCCCGAACTTGAACCAAATGAAGCGTTGGCAATGAGTCCGGTTCCTGGCCAGGGTGGCAAACTGGCGGGCATGTCCGGCCCGGCCTCCGCACTGAAGCTGAGATACTATCCGGGGACCGGCGGAAGCGATGAGTCGTTCGGACCTACGGACACCGAAGGCTACTACGGCATTGATCATCGCGGGGAAGATCCATGGGGCTTGTGCTTCGATACGGCTCCGCTTCGCGAGCCTGTGGAGATCCTAGGCTTCGTCCGGGCCCGCTTGTTCGTTTCGAGTACAGCACCGGTAGCAAACTGGATCGTGCGACTGCACGATGTCGCCGCCGATGGGACCTCCTACAAGGTCGGACGAGGCTATCTGAACGGAACGCACCGGCGGTCGCACACTCATCCCGAACCACTAGTACCAGGCGAAGTGTACGAGATCGTCGTCGAGATGATGTGCACGGGCTACAGGTTCGACCCCGGCCACCGGATGCGCGTGGTGGTTACGAATGCAGATTTCCCGGTGCTGTGGCCGTCACCTTACGCGATGATCACTACTCTGTACACAGGAGGTGATCGTCCGTCACACATTGAGCTGCCTGTTCTACCCAAGCTGCAGTATCTGTCCTCTCCGCCATTCCCCGCTCCACAAGAAGTTTCAGCACCGAGGCGTCCGCGGGAAAGGCGGCGTTCTGCGAATGGTAAGGAAGAGAGCTGGTTCCAGGTGCATCGCGACTACGAAGGGGAAGAGACCACGGCCATTATCAACCTTCCGGGCAATGAGATCACATGCCGGGTAAAGGATGAGAACCCCGCAACCGCCTCCATGCGTGTGGTCGGCAGTGATGTCTACAAGACCGACGATAACCGGCGGATCGAGGTCAAGTCGGAAGGGGCACTGAGCACTACAGTCGATGAGTTCATCCTGAACATGAGTGTAACCCTGTTGGAGAACGACAAGATAATCAGAACCCGTGAATGGAAGGATCGGATACGGCGCGAGCTAGTGTAGCAGATTGAAATGCCAATCGATCACCTGGCTACGTGGGCCGTGTGTGCAGGAATTCGGATGGACTCTCGATACAGCGGCTCAAGAAGGGCAAAGAGAAATAGCCCTGGTTTGCACGAGATACGCTCCTCAAGCAACATCGCGCGGCGACTGAAGTGCTGCTTCGTCTGGAAAGGTTCGCGCGATGTGCCTGAGAAGCCCATCACGGCGCCACCATGTGAAGGAATGGGAATTTCTCTCCATAATCAATCGAACAGCAGCGCAGCAGCACGCTCCGTCGCGGGATCCAGGTGCTTGTCCAAATACGTCGAGAACCTCCGGATCTCTTGTAGAAACTGAAAGAAAGGCCCGTGCTAATTATTTAGGTGATGGCGGATACCTGTGGGGATGGAGAAACTCGGATGGGTACGCCGGGCGGGTCCGTTCACTCCAGAGGTCGCGTGAACAATCCCGAGGCCCTTCGGCAACTCCACATCGAGTTTCGTGAGGCCGGTGCAGAGGTGCTGCAAGCGCTGACCCGTCAAAGGAAGGGCGCCAGTGCGTAAGCCTCGGTGGCGACGCGTGGTGCAACACCGTCCGTTTAACTTGACAGGTGGTCTGCTTCGGAGGTGTGTGGGCAGCGCCCCATTATTGATGGTCGCGCGGGATCGTCTCTTGCCAAACCTTCTGACGAATTATTGCACCATTCTCTAGCAGTTCACGGACGTAGCTGTAATAAAAATTCTGTATGTCGCTACGCATGGTGAGATGTCCGCGAAGCATAAGTACACGGCCCTTGATGTCGTAGATGGATTCCGCATTTCCCATCACGGTACAACTTTCGGGGTGATCGTCTGCCACCTCGTAAACCAATTCTTCATGGTGTTTCTGATGAACCCATGGATAATCCACGGAGTGTGAGCCGTCCCAGGCCACCCGAGTTGAATGCGCGATTTCGTCGCGCTGCGCCTTCCACTCGCCCGGCCAGGTCTCGCCGCTGAAGTGAACGCCGGTGAGATGGTCGGACTCCTGAGGCGGCGCAAAGTGAGGACGAGAAATCGGTTCCAGTGGCACAACCGGAAGTTGGATGCCAGTGACACGATCGCCACCGAAGTACAGGCGGGTGTCCATCTTGTACGGGGTCGGCCAGATCGTCGGAAACCATGCATTAGACACAGCCAAGCGGATGCGGTGGCCGCGAGAAAACACCCAAGACGTAAGATACATGTCGGTGCTGAGGAGGTACGTGCGATCGGTTTCGAGATCGGCAGGCCGGCTGGCATTGTCGCGCTGCGCGCCGCTAATGCCCACGCCAGTGACCAGGGCCACGGTGCCATCGGGTGCTACGTCGCAAAGCCGGGCAAACCAATCTGCCAGCGGCGCGCTCGCGGAAACGTTGAGATTAACCCGTGGACGGCCGAGAATGGCGAGGTCTTCGGTGAGCGGCTGGGAGTCGTAAGTTAGGCTGTACGCGTCCCAGGGTCGTTGGTCATTTGTAAGATCACCCCACCAGAATCCACCATCCACACCGGCGCTGGGAATGTACCTCAAACGGTCCGAACCTTGAGCTGATTTGGACGTGTCGAGAGAATCATTTACTCCGGCATAGTACGTGCGCAGCTCAGTTTCCGGAGGAGGCCACTTGGGTTCACTGCGCCACTCGCCCGGTACTTCTTTAGTGTTGGTATCGGGTGCATACCAATGGCGCATATAGACTGCCACTGGCGGCTCGCCCATGATGCCAGTGTTCTTATCTTTCAACCACTGGTCCCACCAACGCACGGCTTGGTCACGCCACTCGATTTGCGGACCAAAATCGGCAACGTGCGGTTCGGTATGGTTCCACGGTCCAATAAGCGCTTTCACTGGGCTCTTCACTTGCTCGAGGATGCGCACGATGCTGTTGCGATACCCATCGAGCATTCCACCAATCACGAAGACCGGAATACGGATCGAACCCAGCGGCCTCTCGGGTGCGTGCCAAAATTCAGAGTCGCGCTGGTGGCGCATGTAATCGAGTGACCACGGTGGCTCATCGAAACGCAACGCGAGCGTCTTTTCATCCGTAGGATAATCGGGCGAAGGCGGAAGAGCTTGACCGAGATCCATGGCCACTTCGAACTCGTCCACGTGCATCAGCCCATCTACGTAGTGCACGTCCTCTTTGAACAGTTCCTCGGTAGCACAAATCGCAATAATGGCTTTCAACGCTGAGGGTTGGCGCATTGCCAGCTGCAGTGAGTTGAATCCGCCCCACGAAATGCCGAACATACCGACATTGCCATTCGACCAAGGCTGGTGAGCAAGCCAGTCAATCACCTCTAGGCCGTCTTCCTGCTCCTGCTCTGAATATTCCCGGCTGGGGGTCTTGCCTTGGCTTCGACCTGTGCCACGGATATCCACGCGAGCCGAAACGTATCCCCGGTGAGCGAAGTAACTGTGGGTAGGGTAGTCACGTGCCGCAGTACCGTCGTCTTTGCGATAGGGAAGATACTCGAGGACAGCGGGAAACTTTTCTGTGGGACTGCCACTGGCCGGCGTGAAGAGAGTTACCGCGAGGCGTACTCCATCCTTCATCGGAATCCAATCTTCGACGACTTTGACACCGTACGACGGAGGCGAGGGCGATTGCGGCACCCTGGCAAACAGGGCTGATACTGGCGCAGTCATCAACACGAGACGAACCAGTAATCTGAAACACACTTCGCTGCAAAGTGTTCGCATAGGTTAGACCGAAAACTAGTCTTGTAATGGGCACACACTATGTGCTCCTCGAAGGGAAAAAGTCAATGCCAAAGAGCTTCGCCAAGCAATTTCGGAACTTCTTATCGGAGGGGGGTGAGATAGTGGAAAAAGGCAGCTATTCCGGGCTGGGAACAGCAAGGAGAGTACCGGGGCCAATTTTCGAGCATGGGGATTCCGGGCTGTGCGGCGAGGGGTGGAATTTTCAAGAGCGAACGCAACCGCAAGGGAGAGAGACACATTCAGCTGGTATTGGGCGCCAGCGCCCGCTTCCACGCCAGGAGGAAGCGATGAAGATCGCAGGGATTGACGTGTCCATGCTTAGCTCGGACTCGTCGATATGCATCATGCCAGAGATGTAATGGAGATCATCGTGGAAGAGTTCGTCGGTGGCGGCCACGGCAATTATGGCTTTCAGGCCCGGAGGATTTCGCACGCCATCTGCATGGAGTTAAATCCGCCCCAGGAAATGCCGAACATGCCGATATTGCCATTCGACCAGGGCTGACGTGGAGCCAGGCAATCACTTCGAGGCCGTCTTCTTGCTCCTGTACAGTACTCGCGATCAGGAGGATGCCCCTCGCTCGTGCCTGTACCGCGAATGTCCACCCGAGCACTGACATAACCTCGCAGGCAAAGAAGCGTGTGTGGGGAAGTCGTGCGCCGCCGTACCATCGTCCTTGCGGTAGGGCAGGTATTCGAGCAGCGCTGGGAACCTCTGGCTACGCGTGGCGCTGTCGGGCATGTAAAGAGTCGCGGACAGGCGCACGCCATCTTTCATGGGAATCCATACCTGTTCCACGCGAACGCCATAGCTGGGAGGCGAAGGTGGCTCAATCGCTAAAACAGGTATCGCAGATAATAGAAGAAGCCAAATCCAGAGTTGGTCGGAGTGCAGTTCGCATAGTCTCAAGACGAAGCCAGAGCAGGCGGCATTGTACGCCGAGTTGGCATGCCACAGCGGATCTTGCTCCTTATCATTATCATTATTGGTGGTCCCGCGGAATGGTTTCCTGCCAATTCCTTTCGCGAATGAGTTGGCCGTTCTTACGCAATTGGCGCCGAAATTGGTAATAGAAGTTGGTCTTATCGCTGTGAAGATCGAGCGTGTCCGACCAGAGGAGGTCCCTGCCTGGGAGGTCCACCTCTGTTTCCCCTTCCCCGTGTGCCGAGGCAGCCTCCGGATGTGCATCCTGAACTTGGAAACTGAGTTTGTCCTGGTGCCTAGTGCGTCCCCAGGGAAATTGCGTGCCTTCCACTCCGCCGTGCCATTCCCACTTGGTTGCCTGGTTGAGTTCATCGCGCAGTTTCGTCCACAATTCTCCTGGAAGCCAGTTCCCAGTCGAATGGACCCCCGGCAGCTGACTTGAAGGCGTTGGCGGCACGAATGCCGGCGGAGGCAGCTTGCTTTCCCGTGGCACAATGGGCAATACCAGACGCGACGCTTGTTGTCCGCCGAGCTGGAGGGAAGTAGTCATCGCGTATGGGGTAGGCCAAACCATAGGCCACAGAGCGTTGGAGACAGCCAGACGAATCCGGTGTCCACGTGGAAATACCCAAGAAGTAAAGTGCATGTCCACTTGGAGCCGGTAGACCCGGCCGGGCTCGAGATCGCTGGGCTGACTCGCAGAATGGCGCTGCGCGCCGTTTAAACCGCCCCCGGTGATCATTATTACTGTGCCATCCGGGGCCACGTCGGAAAGTCGCACGAACCAGTCGGCCAGCGGAGCCGTGGCGGATGCCTCAAGCAGGGCGCTGGGCATTCCCAAGATAGCTGTATCCTCTCCGAGTGGGGCTGAGTCGTAGACCAGACTGAAAGCGTCGTCGGGTGTCTGATCGGTAGTCAACTCGCCCCACCAGATGTCCGGCCCGCCAGCATTGGTTCCAACCGACGGAACGTATTTCAGGACATGGGTGCCAGCCACCGCCGGAGTAGTGTTTAGCGAATGGTCAGGTTGCGTATAAAAGGTCTGGAGCTGTAACCCACCAGGTGGCCAGCTCGGTTCGCTACGCCATTCCCCTGGTATTTCAGGTAAGTTCAGTTCGGGGGCGTACCAGTGGCGCATGTAAACCGCAAGCCGCGGCCCGTCCATCACGTCAGTATCGCGCCCCTTAAGCCACCGATCCCACCATCGCACGGCGAGATCTCGCCACTCGATTCGCGGTCCCCAATCCGGTGTGTGGGGCCAGTTATGGTTCCACGGCCCGACAATTGCCTTGATAGGACTTTTGATCTGCTCGAGCATCCGAGGGATGCTGTCACGGTATCCGTCGTAAAGGCCTCCGATCAACAGCACCGGTATCTGAATGCTGTCGAGCGGTCGCTCAGGTGCATACCAGAAGTCTCCGTCGCGTTGATGCCGTTTGTAATTGACAAACCAAGGGGCGTTGTCGAAGCGTGTGGCCAGAGTCTTCTCATCCAGTGGAAACTCGGGCCCGGGCGACATGGCAGTTTGCAAGTCGATGAAGAGTTCATATTGATCGACATGCATCATGCCGTCGATAAAATGAACATCGTCGTGAAAGAGTTTCTCAGTTGCGCAAGTCGCGATAAGGGCCTTGAGTGCCGGCGGGTGGCGCATGGCGAGTTGGAGGGAGTTAAATCCGCCCCAGGAAATGCCGAACATGCCGACATTGCCATTCGACCAAGGCTGGTGAGCAAGCCAGTCGATCACCTCCAGGCCGTCTTCCTGCTCTTGTTGAGAATACTCTCGATCGGGAGTCAGGCCCTCGCTCTGCCCAGTGCCGCGGATATCCACTCGCACGCCCACAAATCCTCGCTGGGCAAAGTACGAATGTATAGGGTAGTCGCCGGCGGCCGTATCGTCGTCTTTGCGGTAGGGCAGATACTCGAGCAAGGCTGGGAATTTTTCGCCCTTGGCAGCACCTGTCGGCATAAACAGACTTGCCGCCAGCCGCACCCCGTCCTTCATGGGGATCCAGGCATGCTCAACGCGCACGCCGTAGAGGGCGGGTGGGGGAGTCTCGGCAGCTGCCGGCCGCAGCGCCAGCGAGGTGAAGAGAACCATCGTGACAACTTCTAGCCGTGTGATCCAACTGCACCATGCGTGCCGCATCACTTGCTTTCTCACCTCCACATGTAGGCACTGCTAATTGTGAACGCCGAGGAATCCGCAGTTTCGCTGCCGTGTTGAAGCACACGCAGTCTAGACATATCGTGGCGCGAACCACGCTCTGAAAACCCTGCCACCGGGGTGCACAATTGGCAGTCTGATGCGTATGGAATTCAGCCGCTGCTTTACTTGTGCAGCAAAGATCTGGCTATGGCCACGGCGGCCATGGCATCTTGGCCGTAACCATCCGCGCCTATTTTCTCTGCCCAGTCGCGTGTGACCGGCGCGCCGCCTACGATCACTTTGACCTTTGGCCGGAGACCATGGCGGTCGAGGGCTTCGACTACGCTCTTCTGTCCCTGCATTGTGGTGGTGAGGAGGGCAGAGACGCCTACGATGTCGGCTTGTACCTCACGCGCCTTCTCTGCGAAGCGTTCTACGGGGACGTCGACTCCAAGGTCGAAGACCTGAAAGCCGCTGGCGGAAAGCAAAGTGGACACCAGAGTCTTGCCAATTTCGTGGATATCGCCCTTCACGGTTCCCAGCACTACCTTTCCCAGGATCTCGCGCTGGGTGCCGCGCTTCTGCATCTCCGGCTCGAGTACAGCCACGGCCGCCTTCATGGCTTCGCCCGCCATGACCAGATCGGGCAAGAAGACTTCGCCGAGGCGGAATTGCTCGCCGATGTGGGTCAAGCCGGGCACAAAACCTTTATTAATCGCCTCGAGTGGAGCTATGCCCAGTTCGAGGGCTTTGCTAGCCAGTTCGCTGGCGTGTTCTGGAGCGCCATCAACAATACTCTGGCGCATAGCGTTGAACTGTTCCTCATGCATAGGAACCTCCTGAAGCTGGGGCCAGCGGCTCACGGCCGAGTTGCGCTTCGGCGCGAAGCACGATGCGACGGACGGCTTCCGCTACTGCCGGACCCAGCGGCTCGCATTGATGGCTGGCCAGGATTTGTGATACCTGTTCGGCCGCCCTTTCGGCCAGTGTCCTGCCACCACCCTTGGCCAACCACCCATTATAGTTGTCGCGGTCGAATAGGATTGGATACCAACGCTCGCGCATGTGACGGCGAGTGTGCGGTAGCTTGAGAAACTGCCCATCAGGTCCGACCTGGTCAATAACGTCGAGGGCTAGAGTTTCCGCGCTGATCTCCACCGGTTGGCAGGCGTGCCGGATCCAGCTCACCACCTCGTTGCAGATGGCAAGCTGAGTCAGGGAACCAGTCAGTCCCGACTCCAGATAGCCGCAGTCATGCATGATATGGCCGCCGCACAAAGCATTAATCAACATATCCAGGGCAGCTTCAATGCTAGCCTGCTGGTCGACTAACTTCGATTCACTCGCTCCACCCAGGCTGAACATTGGCAGCTGGTAGAAGTGGGCGAGAGCCTGAGCCATGCCGCGGGGATCGGGACCGCAATAAGGATCGACCATGGTGCGGAGGTCGAGGGCGTCACCACCGAAGCCGGGAATGACGACGGGAGCGCCTTCGCGTTTCAGCTGCGAGATCACCAATCCGACGAGCACGCCGGCATTCGAAAGCGCCAAGCCCCCGGCCATGGTAACCGGACCCGTAGTTCCGCCGGAAACCACCGGGATGTACAACGCGGGCAGCCCAGCACCGGCGAGAAACAGCAGTTTTTCTAGGGCATCGGCATTGTGTAGCAAGCCAGTAGTTACGTTGATATAGCAGGCGACAAAAGGTCTCTCGCGCAACGCATCGGCGCCACCGGCCACAGCTTCGGCCATGGCGATGGCATCGACGCAGCCAGCTGTTTCGTAGGTTACGAACACGATCGGCTTGATGGTGTTGTGCAGCATCGCCTGGAACTGATAGCGGTCGGCAATGTCCTGGGGCACATCGGCGGGCAGGAACATCGACATCACGAAACTCATCTCTTTCAGGGCATCGCACACCCGAGTGGCTTCAACAACGTCCTGGAGCACGGGACGTCGGCGCTCACCCGTGCGATGATCGATGATATTTAGGCAGTCCGAGCCAGGACCAAAGAAGGTGTTGGCTCCTTCCAGCGGCATCACGGGACGACCCATGCGATCATGCAACGTTACGCTCTTCGGTGCGGTCGAAAGGGCTTGATCCACCAAACGGGCCGGGAAACGCACGCGGTTTCCATCGGTGACTTTGGCCCCTGCCTCGCGCACCAAAGCCAGGGCTTCATCGTTGAACAGACGAACGCCAGTGCGCTCTAGGATTTCTAAGCTGGCGTTATGCAACTGCCGGCACTGCTCTTGTGTGAGGCGCGCCCAAACTGAGTTCACCGTGACCCCCAGTCTCAAACGACATTGCTGCCAATTAACATCCCCGCAATGACTTCACGCAAACGTCTTGGGATCGCCAGTCGAATACAAGACCAACGCCACCATCCCAGTGTCAGCCTTGCGCGTCAGCTCTGCAAATTGATTCGGAATTATACGAATCAGTCTGGAATTGCAGGTTTTCCCCGCCAAGCACTGATTCGGGGAAAGCCGAATCAATTGCTGCATCCTGCTCATGGAACACAAGATTATAGGTGACGATGTGCACGCACGCCGGGAGGTCAGATGCAGACCCTGGTTAAGGACCGTGCCATGCCGTACGACGCAACTCTTCTGCAGAACTGGCAAATCTCTGAAGCCGCTGAAGAGAACATGCCCACTCCCTGGGAATGGCAGGAAAGACTGGGGTTAGAACCCGATGAGGTCATTCCCATGGGGAGGTTGTGCAAGCTTGATTTCCTGAAGATCATCGAGCGACTGAAAGATCGACCGGACGGAAGGTATATCGAGGTTACCGCTATAACGCCCACCCCTTTGGGCGAGGGTAAGAGTACAACTGCGCTTGGTCTTATCGAAGGCTTGGGGAAGCGCGGCAGGAACGTGGGCGGCTGCCTGCGGCAGCCCTCGGGCGGTCCGACCATGAACATCAAAGGCACCGCGGCGGGAAGCGGTAACGCCCTGCTGATCCCCATGACGGAATTCTCCATGGGCTTGACGGGCGATATCAACGACGTCATGAACGCCCACAACCTGGCCATGGTGGCGCTAACCGCTCGAATGCAGCACGAACGAAACTACGACGACGCCCATCTTGAACGCGTGACTAAAATGCGCAGGCTGGATATTGACCCCACGCGAATCGAAATGGGTTGGGTGATCGACTTCTGCGCGCAGGCGCTGCGCAACATCATCATTGGCATCGGCGCCAGGCAAGACGGATACATGATGCAATCCAAGTTCAGCATCGCCGCCAGTTCTGAATTGATGGCCATCCTGTCCATCGTAAGGGATCTGGCGGATGTGAGGAAACGCGTGGCTGAAATCACGGTCGCCTACGACAAGAAGGGTAATCCAGTGACCGTGAACGACCTGGAAGTTGCCGGCGCTATGTGTGCCTGGATGCGAAATACCATCAACCCGACCCTATGCTGCACCGCCGAGTACCAGCCTTGCATGGTTCACGCCGGACCGTTCGCAAACATCGCCGTAGGGCAATCCTCGATCATTGGCGACCGGCTCGGCTTGAAGATGTTTGATTACCACGTAACCGAAAGCGGATTCGCTGCCGACATCGGTTTTGAAAAATTCTGGAATGTCAAATGCCGTTACAGTGGGCTCCGGCCGAACGCCTCCGTGCTGACTACCACTATTCGAGCTCTGAAGATGCACGGCGGAGGCCCGAGTGTATCCCTTGGTTGGTCGCTGCCCGAGGTGTACAGCAAAGAAAACCTGAAGCTCGTGGAGAAGGGAACCGCGAACATGCTGCACCATATCGGCATCATTCGCAAGTCCGGCATCAATCCCGTGGTATGCATCAACCAATTCCAGACGGACACCAGGGATGAGATCGCGATCGTGCGTGAAGCCGCCGAGAAAGCGGGAGCACGGTGTGCGCTTTCCCAACATTGGGCCAAAGGCGGAGAAGGAGCTTTGGAATTAGCCGATGCCGTAATGGATGCTTGCAAGGACGAGGTCAACTTCCGGTATCTGTACCCGCCGGAAATGAAGTTGCGGGATCGCGTGGAACTCATCGCCAAGGAGGTCTATGGCGCCGACGGCGTGGCTTGGACTCCGGAAGCCGAGGCCAAGTGTGAGGCGCTCGAGTCGGACCCCAAATTTGATGATTACGCAACTATGATGGTGAAGACTCACCTCAGCCTGAGCCATGACCCGGCTCTGAAGGGTGTGCCGAAAGGTTGGATGCTTCCCGTTGGAGATGTGCTCGTTTATTCCGGAGCAAGGTTTCTCTGTCCCGTCGCTGGAAACATCAGCTTGATGCCAGGAACATCCTCGAACCCCCGTTTCCGCCAAATAGATGTTGATGTCAAGAGCGGCAAAGTGAGCGGTCTGTTCTGAAGGAGGAGCAAACTATGTCGCTTGAGAAGGCGTATCTGTTTCAGGGGATCAGCAAACCAACGCTGGAGCGCATCTCGGAAATAGCTGCCGAGGAGGCACACTCCGCCGGAACATTTCTCTTCCATGCGGGCGACCCGGCTGGCTATCTCTATCTACTCGAGGCGGGTCGCGTCCGCTTACGTGTGGGAGACAAAGGCCACATCGCCTATGTAGTCAGCGAGCTCGGTGAGGCCATCGGATGGTCGAGCATGGTGGAGCACGAGGAATACACCTCATCCGCAGAGTGCATCGTTCCGGTCAAGATCCTAAAAATCGAAAAGAATACGTTGCTGCAGCTGCTCGAGAAAGACCCTCCGAGCGGTCTAACCTTCTTCCGGCGCCTGAGCAAGGTAATCGGGCAGCGCTTGGTCAATTGCTACAAGGACACTTTATCCGTGCACGGGAAACGAAACGCGCACTCTTACGGATAGTGAGGAGGTGCAAATGAGCACGCCGGGAGACGGTCAAAATCTGAACTCGCTCAGGTCGGCACTCGAAAAGGCTGATTTCGTGTGCACGGCCGAGCTCGTTTTGGGACGCGATCACAGTGTTACGGAGGCAGAAGCCTTCGTGAGAGAAGCCGCGCAGCAGGCGAATGGGATCAAGATTATCAGCCTGACGGACCTTCCCGGGGGGAATCCCGCGCTGCCGCCGGAAGCTTTTGTTTCATACGTGCTCGAGCACCACCTGATACCGATCGCACATCTGACAGGGAAAGACGGAAACCGTTCGTTCCTGGAGGGCCGACTGCACGGGTTGGCGCGGCTGGGTGTTGAAAATATCCTGGCCCTGACAGGCGATGCGCAAAAGGAGGGTTTCGCAGGTAAGTCGAAGCCAGTCTACGATCTGGATTCTGTGCTGATTCTTTGGCTGATCCGAGCCCTGCGCGGCGGTCTGGAGTACAGCCTGGGGGCAAAAACCGTACGCACGACGCCCTTCGATTTCTTTGCAGGCGCCGTGGTGAACCCCTTCAAGGTTCGCGAGCCGGACCTGCTGATGCAGTTTTACAAGCTGCAACTGAAAGTAGCAGCGGGCGCGCAGTTCATAATCACCCAGCTTGGTTACAACTTGCGCAAGCTTTACGAGTTGAAGCAGTACATGATCAGAGAGGGCATTGGCCACATTCCTGTGCTTGCGAATGTCTATGTCCCAACCGCAAAGATCGCTCAGATGATGCAGGCGGGCGAGATTGCAGGTTGTGTCGTTACGGATGAGCTCATCAAGCGCCTGGGAGGAGAAAAGAAGCCTCAGAGGCTGGAACGTGCAGCTCTGATGGTAGCCGCAGCGAAAGACCTTGGGTTTGCTGGCGCCCATGTTGGTGGGTTCGGCCTTACCCACAAGGACTTCATGATCATCGTCGAGCGTGCGGCCGTTATTGGAAAGGATTGGCGCGGGCGGATGGATGAACTGGTGTTCAGCTACCCAAACGAGTTCTACCTTTTGCCTCTAAGTGGAGACGGTCTTAGTGATGGGGCGGCCGACTATCAGGTCGCCCGCGCCAAACCGCACGCGTCTTTGGTTCAGCGGCTCTCCGAGATGGTGCACCGGCATTTCATAAAAGACGACTCCTTCGGAGCGCGCCTCTTCGGTTCACGATTGAAGGTCGGAGGCCAGCCACCTAAGACCAATTCCTGGCGGCATGGCTTGTGTTACCGGCTGCTTGAGCCATCTACCCTCTACCGAAAGGCAACGTTAGGCTGTGTCAGTTGTGGTGATTGCCTTCAGGACCATCTCGACTATGCAGGGTGCTCGATGCGCTGGTGCTACAAGGAATTGCGCAACGGTCCGTGCGGCGGTTCCAGGGTGGACGGGAGCTGTGAGGCTCGTGCTGATCTGCCTTGCGTCTGGAACAAGATCTACTTGGGCACCTTGGCGATGGGCGAGGACCCCAGCAAGTTCGCCCACCTGCTTATTCCTCCTCGCGACTGGAACCTGGATCGCACGAATGCTCTGGCCAACCGTTTCGCAGGGCTGGATAATCTCGGCAAGAGGATCGATCTCCGGACTCCCTTGAAAGAGGGCTGACAAAACGAGATAAAGCCATGCTGATCATCGGTGAGCTTATCAACTGCACGCGGAAGAAGGTGGGTGAGGCTGCGCAAAAGAGGGATGCCGAGTTCTTCAAGGACCTGGCACGAAAACAAGCCAGTGGGGGAGCCCACATGCTGGATGTCAATGGGGGCCTGCCCGAACAGGAAGTAGAGCTTCTGAGTTGGCTCGTGGATCTGGTGCAGGGAGTAGTGGAAATTCCCCTCTGCCTTGACAGTGCCGACCCGAAAGCATTGATCAAGGCACTTCCACTGTGCAAGCAGAGGCCGATGGTCAACTCCATTAGTGACGAGCCAGCGCGCTGGGCAATGCTGCCCGTGCTCAAGGAACATCGCCCCAAGGTAATTGCGCTCTGTATGTCGGAGTCCGGACTACCAACTGGGGTAGAAGATCGAGTTGCCATAGCCAGCCGGCTTATCGATCGCCTCGCCGCCGAAGGTTTCGCCTTGGATGACATCTACGTTGACCCTTGTGTTTTGCCGGTTGCCACGGGTCCACATGGCAAGAATCTGCTGGCAGCCGTCGGCCAGATTTCGGCGAAGTTTCCGCGCGTTCACATCAGTGCCGGTGTGAGCAATGTTTCCTTCGGCCTGCCGCTTCGTAAGCTGTTAAACGAGGCTTTTCTTCTGTTACTTATGGCACATGGTCTTGATGCCGCAATTGTTGATCCCTGTGACCAGCAATTGATGATGAACATCATGGCGGCCGAAGCGCTGCTGGGTCGTGATGACCACTGCAGAAACTACCTGCGCCTTTATCGCGAGGGGAAACTGGCGCCACTTGCGCCGTCTAAGGAATAACGATCAAGCTTCGAGCGCAGCGAGCAAGGCGCGTCCTTTGGGATTGAGGGCATAGAATACGCGCCGGCCGATCCGCGTGCGTTCAAGGATACCGGCTCGCCACAGCCGTGTGATTTGCTCGGAGGCAGCTGCGGGAGAAAGCCGAAGGGTGGCGGCGGCTTCTAACGTGCTTTGCGGACTTTTCAGTGCCACGATGAGCTTCGTACAGGTGCGACCGAGCAACTGTTGGGCAGCACCCGTCGTAGGTTGATCAATATCGCTCCAGACATCGGCGACTCCGCGGGAGGTATAGGTGATGGTGGGCCGCCACGGTGGACGAACGGTGAGAAACACATCCGGCCAAGAGAAAATGGATGGCACCAGCAGTAAGCCGCGCCTCCGCTTCCTGCCATCCCAATAACTGTCCGTACGTATAGTCAAACATCCGGATTCGTAGCTGACATCCCGATGGATTCCTTTGAAGAGGGCTTCTGCGCCCCCCAGCGCCAGGGCGCGAGCGCGGAATAACACTTCCGCTTCTAGCTTCGCGCGTAAGAGCGGCCAATCCGGAGCAAGGGCGCGCCGCCAGAACATTTGGAGGACGGTTGCCACTTTTGAAAGGAAAGCCCGCGGATCCACTAAAGCTTGTCGAAGCGTGCGGGGCAGGCCTCGAGGGTACGCGATCTCGATCTCGGCGCGCACCACATCGGGTGATGACCGGCGAAGGCTTGCCAGTTCCTCGTCAAACCGCGGTAGCGGCGTGGTGGGAGGTGGCGAGAGGAAGTCTGGAATCGTCCCCCGAGACACCAAAGCGAGGGAGGCTAGGGGCTCCCAATCGAGGCCCGAGACTGCCGGCCCGATGCGCGTCATCCAAGGAAGAAGCAGTGCATGCCGGCTGGGGTCGCCCCACGCGCGAAATGCAGCCACACACTCCCATAGCGGGCTGAATGCGAAGCGCACATGGGCGAGATCGTCAGGGCAAAGCTTGAGCGTTACTTTGCGCAGCGGAGCCGTAGCCATTATTCGGATAATACCGAATTAATACCACCGATCGGAAGCACGAGCTGGAAATCAGCTCGAGTGCCAGTTTGGGAAATTTGGTATGAACGGAATGTCTGACTTGGCTCAATGTGCCGGCTTACTCATCTGTCGTTGGGAGACACTCCATCCCGTAGCGTCCGGCTTCGCGCCGCATCAGCCGTGTCAGTTCCTGCTTTCTCTCCTCAGGCAGACGTGAGGGTTTAAATGCCGCAACAATTCGCGAAACCTCTTTCGCGGCGCGTTCCCGCAAGGTCAAACCGCCTTCCGCTAACCATCGGGTGCGGTTAACGCGATCGATTGCCACGCCGGGGAACGTAATCTCCTCACGTAGGTGGCGGCGGGTGTGAGAGGCGATGAGCAGATGCTTCTTGCGCCGCAGCTCCTCGAACAAGGGCAGCGAGGGGAAGTCTTCCCGGGGCTCGATGCTGCGCAATAGGCGGTAACTCATGCCACAAATCTCGTTATCGACAACAAGCTTTTCGAGGCTCTGGCAGCTTTCAAAATCCAGCATTCCCGGACCCGAGATGCTGTTGATTCCTGAGAGCGCCGCCAAGACCGCGCCGATGCCCGTCTCCAGCCCCGCCTGCGCGTCCAACTGCTTGGCATCGCTCAGGGCGATGTAACCCTGGGTTGGCATGCCAAGACGTTTTCCGATCTCGCTGTTGGCGCAGTCGAGCATCATGGTCTCTATCGCCCCCATGGGAGTGGTTTCGAAACGTACGTCGAAGACGGCCGGCGAGCCTCCATACAGCAGGGCATGGCCGGGGTTCACCAGCTGGCTGATCACCAGGCCACTCAGATTCTCGGCAGTCTGCTGGACCAGGCTTCCTACCAGCGTAACCGGTGCCATGAACCCGGAAAGCGGCATGGAGATCAACTCCACCGGAATCGACCAGCGAGCACAATCGACCAGGTTCTGGCTGGTTACGTCGCTCCACTTGAGCGGCGCCGTGGGGCAGCAAGAGAAGATGGTCAGTGGTTTGGTCCGCAGCGCCGAATCGCTTCCTCGCACGGTGACTTGCAGGTCCTTCATTATTTCGAACGATTCGATCGTGAAGGCCCCGGTGACGACCGGCTTCTCGCCGTACAGGAGACTCAGATAGAGCCGGTAGCTATCGGAAATGCTCTCGTGAACATCAGCGGGAATCAGTGCGGTGCTCTGAGAAGCGAGATGCTGCAGGCCGCTTGTCAACTTGACGTAGGAGATATAGTCGGCTGTCGTTGGCCGACGAATTTCCCCACTTCGGCTGTCCAGAATATTGAGGGCCGTCGAACCGGGCGTGAAGTAGACGCTGTCACCCTGGAAGTCGTGGGTTTCGTTGCCAAGCACATCATAGAGTTTGAAAGAACGAGGGACGGTATGCAGCGCTTTATCTATGAGATCTTCCGTAAAGCGAGCGTTGTACGTGCTTTCGTCCACATGGCCGCCATGGTCGGCAAGCATGCTTAACACGGCCTTGTTATGAATCTCGACACCCAGCTTGCACAATACTTCCCGTGCTTCGGCGACGATGGTATCGGTCATTTCATTAGGCAGCAGGCTAGTGATAGGTCGCATGGGCTTCCTCGCCGGAACAATCGCCGCGCCAACTTCGGCGCGCAATATGCGCTCAGCACTTCCGAAACTATGTCCTCACTCGACTCGATCTCCTATCCAATTTACTCCGAAACGGATGGATTGGCAGTGACAGACGTATAATTTCGTCGAACTCGCGATACGCATGCCGTGTTGCGGCAGTCCGCCTACCGCTGTTGCAGGTCTACTCTTGCTGCTGGCCCAGACGCTCGCTCAGGTAACGACGTTGGTCAAGGCTGAGGTCTTCCATCGGCGCGTAGTATCCGGAGTGATGCACCGCGTCTGCATGCCGAGTTGGACGCGCTGGCAGATAGCCCAGTCCTGGCGGTTGATCAAATCCCAGAACCCAACCGAGTCGTTGGGATCGAAATCAGGTTTGGCCATTACACAGAATGAGACAGAAAATCGCAGGCTACCCGCGTACGCCCAGGCCCTGATGGCCACAGCAAAAATGCAGCCGCGTGTTCCGCAGACAGGCCGAGCATGAAGTTGAGATAGATTAGCTCACCCTCGTGGCGGACCTTTTCTTCCTCGTTCAGCGTAGGAAATGGCGCACGGCTGGTGGTGCCAGTCCACGTGAAAGTAAACGCCCCGGCGCGATGATCAATGCCGCGGTCCCAATCCAGTTTGGCGCCGCCGTACCGCTTGAAATCGGGTACAATTTCACACCGCTCCGGGTGAACAGGGCGGCAATGGTAACACTCGTTGTAGTTCTCGATTACCTTCCAGTTCGCCGCTACGTGGTACGTAATGCGTTTCGCTGAGGAGTTCTTCGAGCGGATAGCGTTTGACCCGCTCAGGAATGATACCAAGTTGCGTCCGCAGATTCCGCCCTTCGGCGACGGCCGTTTTAGGCGGTGTTTTTGTAGAGAGAATTATCCGCCCTCTCCTCTTAACGCGACGGAAGCGGCGGCGAAACAGCACCTCAGAGCGACGGACAACCGGAAGGTCGCCCGTGCTCTTAATACAGCTCTTCATCCAATCTACTCAAGCCGCCGCACGGACATAGAATGTCTCGGTCCGTTCTTTGCATGAAATATTGAGCTGCGCGAGTTGGTTCAGCACCGAATTGTATATGTTCGGGGTCACCGGACGCAGGACACCGGACGCAGTAATCCGGCCAGTGAGAATCATGTCCACTCCGATCGCAGCCGGCAAGGAGACCGTTCGCGACATGGATGAATCGCCGTGTGGGATTCCGTAGTCGATGAGTTCGGAGACGATCCGTTCCTTTTTGCCATCGGGGAATTCGGCCCGGAAGTCGTGGAACAACACGAGCATGTCCCGCTCACCGGAGCGGAACGCCAACTTCTCATACATCAAATTCCCCATGGCATCCAGGGGGCTGATCCGCTCGGCACCCAGCTTCCGACTGGAGAACATACCCAACCACTCAAGATTCCGGATCGGGGAAGAGTCCTTCGGGATCCCGAGCTTGCTGGCTGTCGCGGCCGCCAAAGCCTCACCTTCGGAAGCACCCGCCAGGTTTCGCATCATGTCGGCATAGGTCTTTCCACGAGCATCGATTTCGTCCAGCGAGAGGAGGCCCAGCTTCCCGAAGTTATACAGGCAATCGCACCAGCCCATGTTGCGAAGAGTCCCGCGGTAAATTGTCTGGATGCCTTGCAGCCCGTAAACGTCGATGTAGCTGATCGAATCCCGATTCGGATAGGCTTCGTAGTCTCCTTGGCCCGGAATCGACAGGATATGCATATCGTGGAACAGGTGATGCGAGGGGACCTCAACATTAAACCCGTCCATCCGGTACATCGCGCCGTTTCGGCAGGCCAGCAGGACGCCTCTGGGAGCCCAGGAAAATTTGTAGCCGAACGGATTGTCGTTGGCTTCCGGTGCCGGGAGGCCACCGCAATAAGACCTGAAGGAAACGATGCGCCCGCCGCGGGTACGGACATTATCGATGATCCGCATCGCTGACATGTGATCAATGCCGGGGTCGACGCCGATTTCATTCAAAATTGTGACCCCCGCTTCCTGCGCAGCGCCGTTTTGTTCCTGCATCGCAGCCGAAACATACGAGGTTGTCACCATGTGCTTCCTGTTGGCGATGCAGTGCCTTGCCACCACTGGATGGAATGTGTAGGGCACGAGGCTGACCACGAGGTCGCAATCCTTGATGAACTGCTCGAGCACGGTTTCATCCTGAACGTTGAGAGCGAGTGCCTTCCCGGCTGGATGACCGGCAATCATGGCTTCAGCCTTACTTGCAGTCCGGCTCGCCACAGTGACCTGATAACCCTTTTCCAACAGATACCGTACCAATGGCCTGGTCACCAACCCGGCGCCTAACACTAGAACGCGTTTCATATTCGGCTCCTGGATCACTGGAAAGCGCACAACTGAGCCCATCCGCATAGTTTCGAGTCCCATCTGCGGCTTGGGATGCGCCTCCAGATGTTTTTGAATGTACTGATAGTCAGGGGTCAGACGCCCCTGATGCACGATCACGGCCCGCTTTAAACAAGGCGGCAAGTCGAGCATGTCAAATGGAACCCGCGAGTCGACGTTCACTAGGGGGGCAACCATGTCCCGCAACACAGAGCTGAAGTACTGTGACGATTCCCGGGGAAACTCGCACGGGAGATGATCGATGGCCATGATGACCGGCCCGTTCCCCTCCACACCATCACGAGCAGAATCCTGTTCGGGGAGGTAAACATAGCAGGGGTGGTCCGGCTCGGTGGCTTTCACGGTGAGTTCGACACTTCCTTGAATGTCGCAGCTGATGTCGCCGATTACCTTGAGGCGCGGAGCACAACCGGGGAGGTAGTTCTTTCTGGCCCACTCGCGCGTGACCAGACGCGGATATCGAGCATCCCAATAAATGCCGTTGACCAACACATCAAGGTGCGGCAGATGCTTTTCAAAACAGCCCTCGTATCGTTCGGGATGGTCGTAATACTCTTGAAGGTTGAACGGGATGTTCTGTTCCTTGCGTTCGACCATGTGCTCCTCGCGAAACACGACTTTCACCAACCGCGGTCCCGCGGCTGCGGCCGCCGCGGCAGCCAGATCCGCAACGGCTACCTCGATGGGTTTAAGACAGTCGAACATGTCCTGCGCCCCCGTCGATACATTGCCGTACCCGGAAAAGCCAAAGATCAACGGGCGGGCTCCCGCCTGACGCACAATTTCGTTGCCCAGCGCGGTGAGGTGAGCTTTTGCCTCCGTCAGGTCCCGATACTCGAAGGCCGGGCGCACCTGTGAAAGCGAGGTTGACACTCCACACACAGCCAGCCGTTGCCCGAGGCAACGTAACGTCTCGATCATTCCGGCATATCCAGCGTGGCGGCCGAAGAAAATCAGCCTTCTCTTCTGATCATCCGTAATTTTTTCGTAGTCCACGAGGCAACAGCCCAGTTCCATCAAACGCCGAAGCATAGGCAGGTTGTGCGGTTGCCCCTTCGCCACGTGCGCGAAGAAGACGTAGGTCTTTTCAGGCAATAGCAAATGTGTTGGTATTTCCTTTATGGCAAGGACAACCGACGCAGGGCCAAGATCCTCGTTCACCTCGACTCCAGCGGACCGATACTCATCATCTGTGTAGACACGCAGACTGGAGGGCTGGACAAGAAACCGCATCGCCCGCTTCATCTGCAGGTCGGATGCATCAGTCGGAACCAGAGGCACGCGGCGTTCCCACTTGTTCTTGTCTTCCCTTCGAATGGCGACGATGGCGCCCATGGCCAGATTTTTTCGTTGCCGAAAAACTTGCCCGTGAACCTTCCGGCAGATTCCTCCCGTTGTCACTTCAACCCTTCTCGACCGCACTTGTCAGTGACCTTCAGCACAGAGGAGGGTAACGAACCGCTTCGCCCGCTGATCTGTTGGCGAAGCGAATTACGTGAAACAACGTGAAACATCGAAATGGCTCATGGCGTGGAATGGCCTGATCTGTTTAGTTGAGAATGGGGCGTGGCGGGTTATCCCATGAAAGCTTGATTTCGTAGTCCGCTCAGGGCAAGCGATCCAACAAGGCACGGTGCGATTGAGTGGAGCTCAACAGCCCCACTCGGCTTCACCCGGCTCAGCAAAGTACTGCCGTGATTCCGGAGATTTGTTCCTAGTCGAATCGAGTTCGACGAGTATTAGGTAAGCTGCTGCCACCAAGTGATTCTTCTCAGGTTCAACCATCTCCTTCCAAGAATCATTCTTGGTTCCCTTGCTGAATAGTTCCAGTGCCCGCTGATAGTGGTGGAAAAATTCTGCCAGCCGCTCCGGTGCTACTTCTTCAATCCACATACTCGCTGTTCTCCCGTGTCCCACCTGCCAAATTGTCCACGAGGTGACGAGGTTTAAGGGTGACCTGCGATATCGAAAGTACCTACCTCTCTTAACCTACGCACCGAAGGCGTAAAACGTATGTGACTCGTATCACCGGCGGTCGATGAACTATTGGGACCCAGCTGGTTATTGAGGGTCCGCAGCACCAGGCGGAATCGAGCTTGCAACGCCTTGCTGCCCTGCGACGGCTCTACGGGTGGCATTCGACAGGTTCGAAAGAACAGTCCGCGGAATATTTTAACCAGCGGATTGATCAGCCCAGGCGAATATAGCGGGAACCGCCCAGCGGAAAATATAAGGTCACTTCGAAGCGAGGGCGACAAACTCAACACCAACTTGTAAGAACCGTGATACCGAGCGCCTCCGAGAGGCTTATCACACTCCTCAATGAGGTGCATCACAGTCGGCTGGCTGCTATTGGGTACATCGTATCCCTGTGAATACAAATCGGGGGCCCCGGTGACCCAGACTACTCGCGAAAAACCACAGGCAGCCGCCGGAGCACGCAAACCATGCGCAATACAACTCATGATGTCTTGATTTTTGGTACTGGACTGGCGGGATTGCGTGCTGCGGTAGAAATCAGCATACGGACCCAAGGTGCGGCCGACATCGGTATCGTGTCGAAGGTACAGGTCATGCGGTCCCATTCGGTGTGTGCTGAGGGGGGTACGGGCGCAGTCATGCGCCCTGAGGAAGGCGACAGCTTTGAGCTACACGCCTGGGATACGGTAAAGGGATCCGATTTCCTGGCAGACCAAGATACGGTCGATCGGTTTGTGCACACCGCGCCAGATGAGATCCGCCTTCTGGAGCACTGGGGAGTGCCGTGGTCGCGCCGGGAGGATGGCCGCATTATGCAGCGGCCCTTCGGGGGCCATTCGTTTCCGCGCGCCTGCATGGCGGCGGACAAGACCGGCTTCTTCGAGATGCAGGCCCTGTACGACACACTCATCAAATACAACAACTTCAAACGCTACGACGAGTGCTTCGTCACTTCGTTACTGCTCGATGGTGATCGATTCGCTGGGCTTACGGTCTACGACCTGCCTAGCGGTGAGTTCCTGGTTCTGCGCGGCAAGGCGCTCCTGATTGCTTCCGGAGGCCTGGGAAATCTGTACGGATTCACCACCTATTCGCAAACCGTTACTGGCGACGGACAGGCCATCGCTTACCGCGCAGGTCTCGCGCTGGAAGATCCGGAGTTCCTGCAGTTCCATCCGACGGGGCTGGTGCCATCGGGCATTCTGATGACGGAAGGCTGCCGCGGGGAAGGCGGCTACCTGCGCAACAACAAAGGCGAGCGCTTCATGGAGAAGTATGCGCCCAAGATGATGGAACTGGCACCCCGCGACATCGTCTCCCGGTCTGAGATGACGGAAATCATCGAGGGCCGCGGTTTCCCGGCAGCTAATGGGCTCGATTATATCCATCTCGACCTGACCCACCTGGGAGCTGAGCGCATCAACAAGCGCCTGCCTTTGATACGCGAAGTGTGCATGAAGTTTCTGGGGATCGATCCAATCACGCAGCCCATCCCGATCCGGCCGGTGGCGCACTACTCGATGGGCGGCATCGAAGCCGACATCGACGGGCGAACAAAAGTTGAGAACATCTGGGCCGCCGGCGAAGTGGCCTGCCATTCCATGCACGGCGCCAACCGCCTCGGGTGCAACTCCACCGCCGAATGCCTCGTGTGGGGTGGCATCACCGGAGGCGAGATCATGAAGTATTTGCAATCGGGTTCACCGCTCAGCGAGGTTCCCGAAGAAAAGTCCCGCGAGGAACATCGCCGCATTTTCGACGGCCTGCTCAAACAGAGGGGGACAGAGAGCCCAGCGCAGATTCGCCGGGAACTCCGAGCCCTGATGGATAAACACGCGGGTGTCTACCGTACTGGCGCGTCTATGAATGAGGGCCTGGAGGGGATTGCTCAGCTCAAGCAGCGTTTCCAAAAAATCACGATCCAGGACAAGAGCCGCATTTACAACACTAATCTCGTTCAAGCATTGGAAACGGAAAACATGCTGGAATTGGCTGACGTGCTGCTCTCGGCAGGTTTGGCGCGCGAGGAATCTCGTGGAGCTCACGCGCGCATCGATTTCTCCAGGCGCGATGACGAGAAGTTTTTGGCCCATTCCATGGTTTATTACACGTGCGGCAAACCGAGCCTCGAGTACAAGCCGGTGACCATTACCAACTGGAAGCCCGTCGAGCGGAAATACTAGGAGCTTATGTCGCAAATCAACAGATACGATAACCGGCTCGGGATATGGGGATGGCTTGGCGGCGGCCGTTGGGGCGCGGAGCGCTACGCCTACATCCTGCATCGCATCACGGGCCTGGGGATTCTTTTCTACTTTTTGCTGCATATCGTTGTCACCAGCCTGCGCGCCAAAGGCATATACCTGTGGGCCGGGCACGGGTTCTTGCATCAACCCATTTTCGAGTTCGCGGAGTACGTGGTTTTCGCGGCGTTTGCCTATCATGCCTGCAACGGTATTCGTCTGGTGCTCGTGGAGCTTGGGTTCGCTGTTGGCAAGCCGATCGAACCGGTTTATCCCTACAAGACATCGCTCAATGTCCAACGCCCGCTGCTGGTTTGCATGATGATCTTGACCGCTGTTTTTCTGGCTATCGGCGGTTATGCAGCTCTAATCGAGTAGGAGGAGAGATGAACCGAACCAAATACTGGACCTGGCACATGGCGGCGGGAGTGGTGCTCCTGTTCCTGCTCGGTCTGCACATGCTCATCATGCACATGGTGGGAACTGCTCACTGGTTTGCCCCTTACGGCACCGAGCCGGACTCTTTGCAGAACAGCCTCTTTCGCGATGGCAAGTTGTTTTTCACCGTGACGTATATCCTCCTCCTCGGTGTTGCGCTCTATCACGGTCTCTACGGCTTGCGGACCATCCTATTCGAGCTGACGCTGAAGCCCGCGTTTGAGGAAACCATCACCGTTGTTCTCCTCGTTGTGGGACTGGGACTGTTTGGCTTGGGCACATGGGCGGCTGTGGCGGCGCATGGCATCGCGCTAGCGGGAGCAAGGGGGTAGCCATGCCGGGAATCAGCAATGCCGCGCGACTAATAACTTTTCACGTCACGCGGTACAATCCGGAAACTGACGGCGCACCGTACCTGAAGACCTACGCGGTTCCCGTGCGAGAAGGTATGACCGTCCTAGAGGGCCTGCACTATATAAAGGATAACCTTGATTCCACGCTGGCCTGGCGGTACTCGTGCCGCATGGGTATCTGCGGTTCGTGCGGCATGTTTTTGAACGGCCGTCCGGGCTTAGCTTGCAACACCCAGATCCTACACATCGCCGATGCCAATCTGACAGTGGCGCCGTTGCCTAATTTCGAGATCATCCGCGACCTGGTTCCCGATCTCTGGACGATGTTTGACAAACACCGTTCAATCAAGCCCTACATCTTGCGTATTAATGAGGCTGAAATCAATGATCCAGCCGGCGAGTTCTACCAATCTCCGCAGCAACTGGAGAGCTATCTTCAGTTCACTTATTGCATCAAGTGCGGCTGCTGTATGGCGGCGTGTCCGACCTTGGCCACGGACGCGCGCTATCTTGGCCCTATGCCGTTGACCGCGGCGCAGCGCTATAACGCGGATACGCGCGATGAGGGGCGCCGTGAGCGCAACGCGTTGACGGGTACATCCACCGGCGTGTTCCGTTGTCATTACGCCGGCGAGTGCTCGCGCGCCTGTCCCAAGGGTGTGGATCCTGCTCGGGCACTGCAGCTTCTCAAGCGCCGTCTCGTGCTGGACTATCTCCATCTGGCTCGTCGGATAAAGCGATGCGAGAAACTGCATGGTCCAGGACAGGGCAAACTGCTCCCCGATATCGCTGCCGCTCCGAAAGGAACAGTAGGCTAGCGATTTTCACTCCTGAGGTATAGCGCGACACAAGCGCCGCACATCACTGCGGCTGCATTCCAAAACTGCCAATATTAGAATGTAAGTTGGAGTTGAGAGATGGGGAGGATACCATGGAACTGAAGCTGAAGATCCTTACGAAAGGTGGCATCGCGCGGGCACTCGCGAAGGCCGAAATATATCGCTATCTCAACGAAGCGGAGGAGACAGAGTCGATCTGCCGTGACATCCTCGCCGTACAAGCTGACAACCAAGCCGCCCTACGCATGCTTGGACTCGCCATGGCGGACCAGTTCTGTGGTGGCTCCTCGGACCGCTGTCCAGAGGTGGAGAGTGTTTTTCAGAGCCTGACGGATCCCTACGAGCGCCTCTACTACACCGGCCTTCTCCACGAACGGAAGGCCAAGGCTCAACTGCGTGCCGGTGAGCCGCTGCGCATATTGGTGCCTCTGCTGGAGAATGCGATGGCTTGTTTCGAGCAGGCCGAGAAAATTTGCCCACAGGACGATGACGACTGCATCCTGCGATGGAACCGATGCATCCGGTTGTTGCAAAGCCTGCCCGGCGTGGAAGCGGAGAAAGCGCCGGTTGGGCTTGACGTGGCCGAGGGTGCACCGGTGGCCTGAAGGGTCGCGTCGCAGGATTTTTTCCGGCGATAATTTCCCCGGCGTGTGAAGCTTCGTAGTATTCAATCCACGCTGTGAACCGATGGGCGTTTTCCGCTGTCACACGGTGGAATGAGAGGGGTCACTGCTGCCCTGACTGGGCAGTGGGTAAAATTTTAGGGGCGGTGTCGGGAAATTTCCAACTTCCTTACGATCCCGGCCGCCGCGGCGCCGAGGGGGTCCAGCCGATGCGCTCCCCGCCAAGCTACCAGGATTTTACTGCGAACTTCGACTGGAATGTGGCCGAGCGCGAATTGGGCTATCGGCCGGGCTCCCCGATCAATGTTGCCTGGATGTGCAGTGATCGCATATGCCAACTGGGGCTGGCCAACAAGTTCGCGTTGCTATGGGAAGACTATCAGGGCAACGAGAAGCGATTCACCTACGACGACGTTCGAATCCTTTCCAACACCATCGCTCAATTTCTCTGCATGCAAGGCATTCAACCGGGCGAGCGGGTTTGCCTGTTTCTGGATCGTGTGCCCGAGCTGTATATCGGGTTTCTTGCGATTCTGAAGATAGGAGCGGTGGCGCAGCCGCTGTTCTCTGCGTTCGGTGACGAATCTTTGTTGGTGCGTCTTGCTGATGCCGGGACCTCCGCTATCCTCACCCAAAAGAAACATCTGTACAAGGTTCGCAAGATCCGCAATCGGCTTCCGAAGCTGCGGCACATCATCGTGGTGGATGCAGACCCGACTTCGCTGCAGGAGCGAGAAATCTCCTTTGCGATGGAACAGGCTCCGCGGGTGGAAGAGTTCTCTACTTACCCGACCACGGCCGAGTCTCCCTCGGTTCTGCACTACACCTCAGGCACCACGGGCCAGCCGAAGGGTGCACAGCACGTCCACTATTCGATCATTGCACAGTACCTCACCGCAAAATGGGTTCTCGATCTTCAGCCCGACGACATTTACTGGTGCAACGCAGACCCCGGCTGGGTCACCGGCACGTCCTACGGCATCATCGGGCCGTGGTCGAACGGAATTACGCAGGTGGTTCTCGACTCCGGTTTCAACGCAGAACGATGGTACGAGTTCATCGAGAAGTATCGTGTGACCGTCTGGTATTCGGCGCCGACCGCCATCCGCCTCCTGATGAAAGAGGGGGTTGAAATCGCCCGCAAGCATGATCTATCGAGCTTGCGCCATCTGGCCAGCGTCGGTGAACCACTGAACCCTGAGGCGGTACTCTGGTCGGAAGACGTATTTGGAAAGCCATTTCACGATACCTTCTGGCAGACCGAAACCGGTTGCATCGTCATCACTAACTTCCCGGGAATGCCGATCAAACCGGGCTCGATGGGAAAGCCGTTTCCGGGGATCACTGCGACGGTGCTGGATCCGAAAAGCTACGCGCCGGTGAATCGGGCGGGCGCCGCAGGCCTGATCGCGCTGCGCCCTGGCTGGCCATCGCAAGTTCGCGGCTACTGGAACAACGAGGCGGGATTTCGCGCGAAATTCAAGAATGGATGGTATCTGTGCGGCGACCGCGCCTCAATCGATGCCGATGGCTATTTCTGGTTCATGGGGCGAGATGACGACGTCATTAACACGGGCGGTCATCTGGTGGGTCCGTTTGAGGTTGAATCGGCTCTGCTGGGATGCCCCGCCGTGGCTGAGTCCGCTGCCGTCGCCAAGCCCGATCCCATCAACATGGAAGTCGTGAAAGCCTACGTAACCCTTAAGGGAGGTTTCCAGCCATCCGATGACCTCGAACTGGAAATCATGAACAGCATTCGCAAGCGGCTGTCGCCGCTGGCCATGCCCCAGGAAATTGAGTTCGTGGACTCTCTGCCGAAAACGCGCAGCGGCAAGATCGTGCGCCGCATACTGCGCTGCAGGGAGTTTAACGAGCCACTCGGGGATCTCTCCACAATCATGGAGGACTGAGGAAAGGCCGCCCATGGACGAAATCACCAAAGTAGTACGCGATTACATCATCCGGGAGTATGTGCAAGAGGGAGACGACCGGGAAATCAGCGAGACCACGCCGCTGCTTTCCAGCGGTCTCGTGGATTCGTTTTCCATGGTGTCTCTCCTGCGATTCCTGGAAAAGAAATATGCGATCCACATTCCGGACGCCGACGCTACACCCGAAGCTTTCGATACGGTCCAGCGCATTGTGGCTTTAGTGCGGCGGTTCCATCGGGCGGGAGTCGGCAGCGTTTAAGCGTGCCCAGGGCAGCCGAGGCCTGGTTAGGAATTGGGCACAGAATTGCATTACGCGAGGCTTTTTATGTCGTTTTCCGATACAGTTCGACATTCCTATCAGTCCGACATCGAGGGAATCAAAACCACGGGATTGTTCAAAGAAGAGCGATATATCCACTCGCCGCAGTCGTCGGAAATTGAGGTGGAGTTCCCGGTGGGCTCGCAAACCAAGAAGTGCATCAACATCTGTTCCAACAACTACCTCGGGCTGTCGAGTCATCCGGAGGTGATCGCAGCCGCGCATGCCGGACTCGACGCACGTGGCTACGGCATGTCCTCCGTGCGCTTCATTTGTGGCACCCAGGATATCCACCGGGAGCTGGAAAACCGGCTGAGCGAGTTTCTCGGAACCGAGGACACACTGCTTTTCCCCTCCTGCATGGACGCCAACGCAGGCTTCTTCGAGGCCTGCCTGAACGAACAGGACGTGATGATCGCCGATCGACTGGTGCACGCTTCCATTGTGGACGGAATGCGCCTGTGCAAGGCGATGCAGGACACCTACAAACATTCCGACATGAGCCATCTAGAAGAGAAGCTGCAAGAACATCAGGACAAGCGGTTCCGTATGGTCATCACCGATGGCGTGTTCTCCATGGACGGCGACATGGCTAAGCTGGCCGAGATTGTCGCATTGGCAGAGAAGTACAAGGCCATGGTGTTCGTCGACGACTCCCACGCCACCGGCTTTATCGGCAAAACCGGGCGTGGGACGCATGAGCACTGCGGCGTATTCGGCAAGATCGATGTGATCACTACGACCCTGGGGAAAGCGCTGGGCGGAGCTTCCGGAGGGTGCGTCAGCGGACGCCGCGAATTGGTGGAGATGTGCCGCCAGCGAGCGCGTCCCTATCTATTTTCCAATGCCGTGGCGCCGGTCATCGTGGGGGGAGCACTGAAGGTGTTGGATCTGATCAGTACAACAACCGAGCGCCGCGACAAACTGGAGTGGAATGCAGAATACTGGCGCGGGCTGCTGAAAGAAGCTGGTTTCGACCTGAAGGAAGGCCATACGCCGATCGTCCCCGTCATGCTCTACGATGCGAAGCTCGCGCAGGACTTTGCCCGCGATTTGTTTGACGAGGGCGTTTACGCGGTAGGGTTCTTTTTCCCCGTCGTGCCTAAGGGCCAGGCCCGCATTCGCACGCAACTCTCCGCTGCCCATGACAAGCACCACCTGGATACCGCGATTGAGGCCTTCAAAAAGGTTGGCAAGAAACACGGAATCCTGGGATTGGGAAAAAAGGAACTGGTTGCGAAGTTCGCGGCGTAATGCGGCCGCGACGACAACTCGGTGGGGTTTGAGGTCCGCAGAGGGCGCTTGAGCCTGCATCAAGCGAACGGAGGTTAACATGCTCTGCGCAGAACTTGAGGAGCTTGAAGCACAATTCGACGACATCATCACGGCGCTCGAAAATCCGAAATTAACGGAGAAGGAGCGGCAAGCATTGTTGAAGACCCGTGATGAATTGAGCCGTAGCATAAAGGATCATCAAACGTTTGGGCACAAGGGCGGCCCGTGTTTTGAGGAATAGAAGAACCCCAAAGAGCTGTCCTACACAAAATGGGGCGCGAAGTCCGCGCCGCAAAAAACAACTTTCGCTAAGCTCAGGCCGCAGCTGCCGAGCGCGGCAGGGTGATCATGAATGGCCTCTGGTGCTCGAAAGCTCGCTCCCGATGGCCCATGATCGTATATTTCTTCCAGACCCTCAACAGAGTCTCGGTAAACAGCCCATTCTTATTTCCTTCCATTGCTATCTGATTGTCTTGACACGCGGAGATCAGGATGACGCTACACTCCACGTTAACTCTTTCTCTACGCGGAGCTTTTTTGCGAATGTCGTCATATAGTGACGCCCGCTCCTTGTAAACTTTGGACTGAACCTCAGGCGGCAGAAACTTCGGTCTGAGATTCGGCCCTGCGGTCGCCCGCACACGCGCTTCCAAACGAGACAGAAACGTTGTCGGGTTTAGAAACATCTCTTTAGTTATCGTTCCGCTGTGGCAACTATCCGACACCACGAAGATCCGCACGTCGGGCCGGAAGAGAGACCACGCCGCGTACAGCTCGTCATCCAGTAGCTCTCGATCATAGAGCACCCAGGTTTCCTCCAACCCATCCGGTTCATCTTTATTGGCATCGTTAATTTGGCCACCATGGCCTGAATACGTCAGGAAGAAGAAGTCGTCCTCGACCAGTTCCTTGGCGGCCTTTTCGACCACAGCCAGCACGCCAGTAGCAGTGGCGGCTTTCGTCAGCAGCGACTGAGTAACGAACCCCTGACTCCTGGCGATTGTTTCCATGTCACGGGCATCGTTCTCGCAGGTCCGCCGCCAGCCCCGCTCACGGGGCCCGGAGCTTTCTTCGGGCCGCGCGCCTCGCCTGTCAGCAAGGTTGCGTATAAAACGCTGTGATCAGCGCTGAATATCCGAACCATGTCCCGATTGTCGGATTGTCGGTAGGGTCCGCCAGCTCAAGGATATAAGTTCCGGCCGGCAGTACCTGGCCCGGAATTTCAATCGATGCATTAAAGCACACGGTGCATCAGTCTGCCACGTCTCTCGTCACGGCCGCATTGAGCAAGTCTTGCGAGAGCTAGCGCTGAAATTTCACCA
>JASHSL010000191.1 GCA_030040855.1 Terriglobales bacterium | reverse complement strand
GGCCGAGGTTGCCGTGATCGGAATTTGCGCCGCTTCGACCACGGCGAGCGGAATCTTCGCACTCGGAACCCGCAACGCCACGTTGCCGGTGTTGGCGGTTACCTTGAGGGGCAGGCGGGGGGCGGCTTTGACGATAATGGTGAGCGGCCCCGGCCAGTAGCGCCGGGCAAGCAGGTAAAACTCCTCGGGCAGGGGCTTGCACAGCTCCTCGGCCTGATCCACGCTCTCAATCAGCAAGGACAGGGGTTTGTGCCGGGACCGGGATTTGATGTCGTAGACCCGGTCGACGGCGCGCAGGTTGAAGGGATCGGCAGCCAGCCCGTAGAACGTATCCGTGGGCATGCCCAAGACTTCGCCGGCACGAATCTGCTCGGCCGCGTAGCGGATCAAGGAGGCTTCAGGCTTCTCGCTGCTGATTTTGACGATTTCCGCGCGCACACGAGCCCTTCGTGGACTTTGTTTGGAACGCGAACCCTAACATAACACGGCGGAGTTCTGCAAGCCGAGCGTATTATGCACGTAGCATGCAGGCAGGGCGACCGCAGGTGGCAAAACCGAAGCTTAAGCCTTCGATGGATGACGGAGGACGGCTGCGTAGGATTGAAGGGCGTCACCACCCGCTGCTCAAGGATCTGCGCCAGGCCTTCGCCAGAGAGGAACTCTCCGCGGAGGGTTACTTTGGCATCGAAGGGCTGCACATGCTCGAGGAAGCCATCCGTAGCGGCTTAAAGTTGCGTGCGGTCTTCTTCAGCGCGTCTGCCCGCTCGAAGGCCGGGCGACTGTTGCCTCAGATCGGTCCTCACACAGAAACCCTATTGCTCGGGGACCGGTTGTTCGCGAGTGCGGTTCGAAGCGAAACCCCGCAAGGAGTCGCCGCCCTGGTCCGGGCCCGGGTTTTCAAATTGGAGGATGTGCTCGAACGATCGCGTTCCGGCCCTGTGGTGGTGATTGTCGGGTTGCAGGACCCGGGTAATCTGGGCACAATCATTCGTTCGGCCGAGGCATTCGAGGCCGCCGGCGTGCTGTTGGGTGAAGGCACGGTCAGTCCGCTGAATGCAAAGGCGGTGCGGGCTTCGGCGGGTTCCCTGTTTCGCCTGCCGGTGGTTCGAGTCCAATTGCAGGGCCTCCTAGGCCAGCTTCGCCAGCGCGGGATTCGAACCGTCGCCACCGTCGCGCACAAGGGAACACCGCTCACCCAAGCCGCCATGACGGGCCCTCTCGCTATCTTCCTCGGTGGCGAAGGTGCGGGTCTCGGACCGGCCCTGATTCGGAATCTCGAAGAGGTAGTGGCCATCCCGCATTCCGGGATGGTCAACTCCTTGAATGCTGGCGTGGCTTCGAGCATCCTTCTCTACGAGGCGTGGAGGCAGCGGAATTCAACCTGAAGACCTTCCCGGGGCACAAACTGCAAGCCGACCCGCGCCTGGTCGGGCGGGTGGGTCGGGGGGGCAATGACTTTATCTATGGGCTTATTTCCAGCCAATCCGCCGGCCGAACCGTCGCAGGAGCTGACCCGGCCGCTGGCCGATCGCATGCGTCCCCGCAGCCTCGACGAGTTCGTCGGCCAGGATCATCTGGTGGCGCCGGGCAAGCCGCTCCGTACCCAGATTGAGCGCGACGACCTTGGCTCTCTCATTTTCTGGGGGCCGCCCGGAACCGGCAAGACTACCCTCGCCAAAATCATCGCCCGCATGAGCAAAGCGGAGTTCATCGAATTTTCCGCGGTGCTCTCGGGGATCAAGGAAATCAAGCAAGTCATGGCCGACGCCGAACGGCTGCGGCAGTACGGTACCCGCACTATCGTATTCATCGATGAGATCCATCGCTTCAACAAGGCGCAGCAGGACGCGTTTCTTCCCCACGTGGAGAAGGGCAATATCCGTCTGATCGGCGCCACCACGGAGAACCCTTCCTTTGAGATCATCTCGGCGCTGCTCTCCCGCTGCCGAGTCTACGTTCTAAAGCCCTTGACCGAAGAGCAGATTGTCGGCTTGTTGAAGCGCGCGCTCGTCGAGGAGCGGGGTCTTGGGGCGAGGCAGCTGAAAGCTTCCGAAGCGGCGCTGAGCAAGATCGCCGCCTACGCGAGCGGCGATGCCCGCAGCGCCTACAATGTGCTCGAAGTTGCGGCCACGCTGGCCCGGGGGCGCCCTGGGGCGGAGGCGGGCGCGGAGATTACCGACGCGATGGTCGAAGACGCCGTCGAAAAGCGAATCTTGCTCTATGACAAAGCCGGAGAAGAGCACTACAACCTGATCTCGGCGCTGCACAAGTCGGTGCGCAACAGCGATCCCGACGCTTCGATGTACTGGCTAGGACGCATGCTCGAAGCCGGCGAGGATCCGCTCTACATTGCGCGGCGCCTGGTCCGAATGGCAGTCGAGGACATCGGCTTGGCCGACCCGAGCGCTCTCTCGCTCACCATGGCCGCCCGCGACGCAGTGCACTTTCTGGGAATGCCGGAAGGCAACCTCGCTTTGGCCGAAGCGGCGGTCTATCTTTCGCTTGCCCCCAAGTCGAATGCCCTATATACGGCTTACTCCGAGGTCGTCGAGGATGTCGAACGCACGGCCGCGGCGCCGGTCCCCCTCCATTTGCGCAACGCCCCGACAGGGCTGATGAAAGGGCTGGGTTACGGCCGCGGCTACCAGTACGCGCACGACCTCGAGGGCAAGGTGGCCGACATGACGTGTTTGCCCGACAATCTGCGTGACCGCGTTTACTACCATCCCACCAGCGAAGGGATGGAAAAGCGGCTGCAAGAGCGTAAACAGGAGATCGAACGCATGCGGGCCCGGGCCCGAGGGTTGGGAAAAAAAGAAGAAAGCTCCTAAACGCAAAGTCTCTCGATCGCCGCTGTCGCGCCCGGCGGGTTTGACATCAGTCGGCGGTCGTTGTACCGTCGCCCCTTGTCGCCTCATGCGTCAGCGACTCCAGTATGCTCTGGCCTGGATCTTGATTAAGCTCATCGGGGCCTTGCCTCGCCCTCTGGCCCGCGCTGCCGGCATCGCGCTTGCCGCATCGGTTTACTTATTGCATCGCCGTCTGCGACGGGTAGGCCGGCTCAACCTCAAGCTGGCGTTTCCGCAAAAGACTCGCGGCGAACGCGCCCGTATCCTGCGAGGCGTATTCGTTTCCTTCGGCCGGCAGGCGGCCGAGGTTTGCCTTCTCCCAAATACACGCGGGAAAATGTCGACGAGGTTGTGGTGTATGACGGATTCGAGAACTTTGCCTGCGCTCTCAAACGAGGCAAAGGCGTGCTATTCCTCACCGCCCACCTGGGCGGATGGGAACTCTCCGCCTTCGTGCATTCCTTGCACGGTTATCCTCTGCATGTGGTGATGCGGCCGCTCGACAACCCCTATCTGGATCGCCTGGTTCGCCGATATCGGACTATGCACGGGAACACCATGGTCGAGAAGGACGATTTTGTCCGCGGCTTGCTGGCTGCGGTCAAGGCGGGCGAGACGGTGGGAATCCTCATGGATACAAATATGACCCCGCCCCAAGGGGTGTTCGTCGACTTTTTCGGAGTTCCGGCCTGCACCGCCAGCGGCCTGGCAAGGATTGCTTTGCGCACCGATGCGGCCGTAGTTCCCGGATTCACCATCTGGGATTCCACCCTGGGAAAATACCGCCTGCGTTTTGATCCCGCGGTCCCGTTGATTCGCAGCGGCGACGATGATGCGGACGCCGTGGCCAATACGGCGCGGTTCACCAGCATCATCGAAGGCTATGTGCGCCAGTATCCCGAGCAGTGGCTGTGGGTGCATCGCCGCTGGAAGACAAGGCCGGAAGGAGAACTCCCCTTCTACTAGCCCTGGCGAGCGACCTCGATCAAAACCAGTCGCTGCGGTATGCCACCCACCAGCTCACCCCGATAATGGGAATGGTTGCGACCAGCGCCCAGGTGAAGGGCAGGGTGAAATCCGCCAGCAGCCCCAGCAGCACAAAGCTCATCCAAAAGACCTTTCGCTGCATAACCTTCATTCTAGCCGCGGCTTTCCTTTCTCGGAGCAAACATATAAAACTGTGCTGTGCCCTGTTCGGTCAAACAGATCGCCGATTGGACGGGAGCCCGACTGCTCGGGGCGGGCGAAATCGAAGTGAAGGGAATCTCGAGCATTGCCCAGGCAGCTCCGGGCGATCTCGTCTTCGTCGAAGAGAAAAGACATCTGGAGAAGGCGATCCGCAGTCGTGCCGCGGCGGTCATTGTCGGCGAGTTTTGCCAGCAAGGAAGCTTGAAACCGCTGCTGGTTTCCGATCAGCCCCGCCTGGCATTTGCCCGCGCCGCCCAGCTGCTCAGAGCGAAGCCGGAACGCAAAGCCCGCATCCATCCCAGTGCCCTGGTCGATGCCTCCGCTCGGTTGGGTGCCGGGGTGGTGATCGATGAGCGGGTTGTGATTGGGGAAGGGGTGAAGATCGGGGAGAAGACCTGGATTGGCGCGGGCACCGTGATCGGTGCCTCCTCTACCCTGGGACAGAGCTGCGAACTTTATCCCCAGGTCACGGTCTATCCCGGAGTGCGGCTGGGGAACCGGGTCATTGTCCACGCCGGGGCGGTGCTAGGCAGCGATGGGTTTGGCTATGTGCGCGACCGAGCGAGCGGGCGCTACGAGAAATTTCCCCAGATAGGCCGGCTCGAGATCGACGACGACGTCGAAATCGGCGCGAATAGTACCATTGACCGGGGAGCTTTAGAGGTCACGCGCATTGGCCGGGGTACGAAGATTGATAACCTGGTGCATGTAGCCCATAACGTGCTAATCGGAGAAGACGTAGTCATCGCGGCGCAGACCGGCGTTTCCGGCAGCGCCGTTATCGAGAATCAGGTGGTGATTGGCGGCCAGGTCGGCATTGCCGATCACGTGCGGATCGAAGGGGGAGCGATTTTAGGCGCTCAGAGCGGTATTCCCAGCAAAAAAGTGATTCGCGGCCGGGGCGTAACCTTTTGGGGAACCCCGGCGCGGCCGATCCGGGAGTACTTGAAAGCATTAGCGGTCGTGGCGCGATTGAGCAAGAAGGGCTAGCTGGCCCAGGTGATGGACGGCATCGCGCCGGCACTTTTGGGATCGAATCCTGTGGCCATTGTCGTCATTGGCGGTCATTCCCGCGAAGTGGGCAAAACCAGCGTGGTGGCCGGTCTCATTGCTGCCCTGTCGGAGTATTCCTGGACCGCCTTTAAGATCACCCAGTATGGCCACGGGATTTGCTCGCGCAAGGGCAGACCCTGCCAATGTGCTACCCCGGATCACAACTGGGCGATCAGCGAAGAAAAGGATCGATCGGGCGAATCCGACACTTCGCGCTTTCTCCGGGCGGGAGCTCAGTCTGCCTGGTGGGTGCGAACCGAGCAAGGCAGGTTGGCCGAAGCCATGCCGACCATCTACCAGAAACTCTCGCAGTCGAAAAACGCCATCATCGAGTCCAACAGCATTTTGAAGTTCCTGTCTCCGGACCTTTATCTCACCGTACTCGATCCCGCCACGGCGGACTTCAAGCCATCCGCCCGGGAGTTTCTGGACTCCGCCGACGCCATCCTTCTGCACGATAGGGGTCCGGAGCGTCGATCGACCGGCTGGGGAATGGATCTCAACCCGATCGCTCGCCAGCCGATCTTCCGCATTCAGCCGCCGAACTTTGTCGATCGCGAGATCGTCCAGTTTGTGCGAGAGCGCCTCGAAGAATGCGCCCAGCTCGACCGAGCCTAGCCGCGCCGGCCTCCGCCTCTTTTTTGGTACCATGGCGTTGCCATGCTCGATCTGAACTTTGTGCGCAACAATCTCCCACTGGTCGAGGAGAAGCTGCGCCACAGGGGGCTCGATCCCGCCCAGGTGTTGCAGGACTTCGCCCAAGTCGACAGCGAGCGGCGGCAGGCGATTGCGCGGGCCGAGACCATGAAGGCGCAGCGCAATCAAGCCTCCGATGAGATTGCCGCGCTCAAGAGGCGCGGAGAGGACGTCTCGGGCCTGGTGGCCGAGATGAAACAATTGCGCGAGCACGTGCAGGAGCTCGAGAAAACCGCCCAACAATTCGACCATCGCCTGGGAGAGATTCTTTCTGGCATTCCCAATCTGCCGAACGCAAGCGTTCCGGTGGGCCCAAGCGCGGCCGAAAATGTGGAAATTCGCCGCTGGGGTACACCCCCACAATTCGACTTTCCCCCCAAGCCTCATTGGGAGCTGGGCGAGCAGCTCGGCGTTCTCGATTTGGAGCGGGCAGTCAAGCTCACGGGTGCGCGCTTCGCCGTGTATTGGGATCTGGGAGCGCGCCTGGAGCGAGCTCTGGCCAATTTCATGCTCGATTTACACACTCGCCAGCACGGGTACACGGAAGTGTTACCGCCCTATTTGGTAAATTCCGCATCGCTCTATGGTACCGGTCAGCTTCCCAAATTCGCCGACGATCTGTTTCGAGTTCCGCAAGCCGACAGGGATTTATGGCTGATTCCAACCGCCGAAGTTCCGGTCACCAACCTGTACCGCGACGAAGTGCT
>JASHSL010000190.1 GCA_030040855.1 Terriglobales bacterium | reverse complement strand
TAGCACGGAGCATGACGGCCGGTGTGGTCCTTGCGGACGGGGAAGCTGGAACGTGCAGGGCGAGCGGTGCGGAATGCCGGGTGCGAAGAGCAAGGAGCGGGTACGAATGAATCTACGCGGCATCAAACTGACTTGGTTAGGTCACGCTACGTTTCGTGCCGAAACACCGGGCGGCAAGACGATTTTGATCGATCCCTGGGTGATGGGCAATCCCAAGTGTCCGGAGGGCGAGAAGAAAGTTAAGAAAGTGGACGTAATGCTCTGCACCCACGGCCACTTCGACCACATCGGAGACGCCGTGGAAATCGCGAAGCAGCACAACCCCAAAGTGGTGGGCATCCCGGAATTATGCGGCTGGTTGCAAACAAAGGGAGTCCGGCAGACGGCGGAGATGAACAAGGGGGGAACGCAAGCCATCGAGGACATTCAAGTCACCATGGTGCATGCGGACCACTCCTGCGGGATCACCGATGGCGACCAGGTGATCTACGGAGGCGAGGCCTGCGGATACGTGATTGAGTTCACGAACGGCGTGAAGATTTATCACGCGGGCGACACCAACGTCTTTGGGGATATGCAGATCATTCGCGAGCTCTATGCGCCCAGCATTGTCATGCTGCCAATTGGCGATCACTACACGATGAGCCCCCGCGAGGCGGCTTACGCCTGCAAGTTGCTGCAGCCACAAACCGCCATTCCCATGCACTTCGGAACGTTTCCTGTGTTGAAGGGACGGCCCAGCGACCTGCAAAAACTGGTGGCAAACGTGGAAGTCAGGGAGATGGTTCCGGGAGAGACAATTGCCTGAATGCAGGCGTGGCCGGGGTCGGCCTGTCCGGGCCGAGCCGAAGCCTTTTTGGAAGGAGCACAATTGCCGCAGACAAAACACTCGAAACCCGACTGGCGCATGGGCGGAGTCACGGCGGGGCCGGTCGAAGACTACCTCTACTCCCTGCTCCCCCCCCGTGACGAGGTGCTGACGGAAATCGAAGGGGAAGCTGCCAAACGAAAGATCCCGATCGTCGGCCCGGTCGTGGGACGGATCCTTGGCCAATTAGCGCTGATGACCGGTGCCAAGAGGGTCTTTGAGATGGGCTCGGCGATCGGCTATTCGACAATATGGTGGGCTCGTGGGGTCGGCCAGGACGGTCGCGTCTTTTACACGGACGGCGACCGCAAGAATGCCGAGCAGGCGCGCCGATATTTCGCTCGCGCCGGGGTTGCGGATCGAATCAAGATCGGCGTCGGCGATGCGCTCGAGTTGCTTTCGGAAGAAAAACAAGAATTTGACATCATCTTCAACGATGTCGATAAGGAAGACTATCCTCGCGTTTTCCGCCTGTCGATTCCGCGGCTCCGGAAGGGCGGCCTGCTGGTCACGGACAACGTCTTGTGGAGTGGGAAGGTCGCGGATCCCAAAAATGTCGAGCCCTCCACGAAAGCCATCCGCGAATTCAATCGGCTGCTCTACAGCTCTCCCGCCCTGTTCACCACGATTCTTCCGGTGAGGGACGGAATCGCCGTAGCCATCAAGCAATCCTAGGCGCGCCGCGCCCGTACTGCCGCGGACTGCCTGATCCCTGTTGCCCAAGAGGGATTGCTAGAATGCCGATCCTGCCCCGAACAGGCTATAGAGGAGAATGCCCAGCACCAGCAAAGTGAAGACGACGTACATTCGGTCCCGTTCGGCCGCGAATCCCAAGATTGAAGCCATCACCCGCAGCACCGGCGTGGCGATCAGCAAGAGAAGGCCCAATTGGATGACCGCTCGAGCCTGCAGTTGCAGCGCTCCGTGAACGATGCCCCCCAGTGTCCGGAGGTCAGCAGGTTCACCGCGAAATATGCGGTAGTCGGGGCGAGCCCGGGCGTTCCCGATCAAATAAATCCACCCTCCGACGAACACGACCAGAGCGGAAAGGATCACGCCGGCGCGCAGAATTTCGCCGAGAACCTCTTCGATCTTGCGATCTGACCAGTTGCGCAGCATTTAAATGCTTCCGGTCACTCCTTTGTAGATCATTTGGGCGCCCAGGGTCACGATGACCAGACTGAAAATCACCCGCAGAACCTTCGTTTCTGCCTTCATGAGAATCCGCGCCCCCAGGAGGGAGCCGGCAAGCACACCGAGCATCACCGGCATGGCAAGCCCAGGATCGATGTATCCACGGTTCAGGTAAATGCCTGCGCTCGTGGCTGCCGTGACTCCGATCATGAAATTGCTGGTGGTGGTCGACACCTTGAAGGGCAGTTTCATCGCTTGATCCAAAGCGAGCACCTTCATGGCACCGGAGCCGATCCCCAGCAGCCCGGAAATCGCCCCTGCGCCAAACATCAAGCTGAAGCCGGCAGGGACATTCTGCGCGTTGTACTGGCGGATTTCCCCATCCTCGGAAGGAAAACTGCCGTTCATTGTCAGTCTGGTCGCCAATGGATCGGGCGGGAGATTGCGCTCCCGGCGGGTGCGCGGCCTACGCGACAAGTAGGCAGAATACAGCAGCACGAGGCCGAAAATGATGGCCAGAACTTTGGACGGCACGATGGTGGAGAGAAACGCTCCACAGAGCGCCCCCAGAGTTGTTGCGATCTCCAGAAACATTCCGATCCGGATATTGGAAAATCCTTCCTTCACATAAGCGGCCGCTGCCCCTGAAGACGTCGCAATCACCGAGACCAGCGACGCACCGATCGCATAACGGATGTCGACTTTAAAGAAGATGGTAAGCAGCGGAACCAGAACGACCCCCCCGCCAAGACCGGTAAGCGATCCAAGCAAGCCTGCGAGAAACGATCCGATCAGCAGCAGGAGCGTGAGTTCAACAACATTCATTGCATCTCCGATCAAGTTTGCCACATCGGTGACCGAAAATCAGGGAAGAGTTGGCGTTTCGGGTTCTGTGGCGGGGACCGCTTGCCGTTCCTTCGAACCGCCAGGTAGGAGACGGGCCGCGAACGGGCATCGCCGGGACGCGAGGGGACAACTCGCGGTCCGAAATGCCCGTGATGGCGGCAAACTCTATTCCCGTTGTATTCTCGGGGCGTGACGGGCTTTCCGAGCGAGAACCGGTCTCCGACCGTAGGACTCATTCTCGGCCTCGCGATTACTGTTTCTGCCGTGGTTGCCTATTCCTTGTATATCAGCCGTCAGATTAGCGGCCTGCGTGCTCTGCAGAATGACCTACTCGATCGTGACCGCCGAGATTCCCTCCAGCTACTCCGCATCCAGAATGATTTGAACTCCTTGGCACTGGCGATGCGCGACATGCTGGACAATGACGAGCCCTACCCGCTCGCCGCCTGGTCCTCACAGTTTCAGCGTATTCGCGCCGACCTGGAGGATGCGTTACGCAAGGAAGCGCAGGTTGCGGTGGCAGACCGCACGCCGGATCAGAGGGAGTATTTGCGCAGTTCGGTGGCGCAGTTTTGGGATGCTGCCGAGCGCATCTTTGTGCTGGCGAGAAACGGCAGGGAGCAGGAGGCGCGTACTCAGATTCGGCTTTCCCTCGAAGCCCGTCAGGCAGCGTTGAGCACGGCCGTGGCGAGATTATTGGTGCAAAATAACGAGAGTGAAGAGCGCGCAACCGCTCACGTTGCCCGGATCTACGACGGGGTCGAACGTCAGGTCTATCGATTGCTTGCGGCGACACTGGTGGCGATCCTGGTGACGGGACTCTATCGGATCCGCTCGAATCGGAAGTTATTCGCGCAACTGGCCTTGCTCTCCGATCAACGGAGCGAGCTGGCACAAAAGCTCATCTCTACCCAAGAATCGACTTTACGGTACATCTCGCGCGAGTTGCATGATGAGTTCGGGCAGGTGCTGACGGCAATCGGTTCCATGCTGACTCGGGCAGGAAAAGAGCTGCCGGCAGGCTCGGCGCTCGGCGAGGACTTGCACCAGGTCCGGCAGATCGCCCAGAACACGTTGGACAGAGTACGCACGCTCTCGCAGGCGCTGCATCCGGTCATGTTGGACGAGGCAGGGCTCGAGAGCACGCTCGATTGGTATCTTCCTGCGGTCGAGAGACAGGCTGGCATTACAATACGTTACGAAAAACCCGCGACCCCGATGACTATCGATGGGGAGGGAGCTATCCACATTTACCGGGTGCTGCAAGAGGCCCTGAACAATGTGGCGCGACATTCGGGAGCGACGGAGGTCTGGGTGCGGATCCGCTGTTCAGCCCTGGAGTGGGAATTTGAAGTGGAGGATCACGGGTCGGGTTTCGTGCCCCAGGGAGCGAAGCGGGGCATGGGGCTGGTGGCCATGCGCGAACGCGCAGAGTTGTTGGGAGGACGTTTGGAGTGGTTGAAGCCCGAGGCAGGAGGAACGTTGGTTCGATTAAGGGTTCCTCGGGAGAAGTTGGGCGGGCATGGCGACTAAGATTTCCGTGTTGTTGGTGGACGATCATGCTTTAGTTCGTCGCGGCTTCCGGCGCATTCTCGAGGACGAGCCGGACATCCAAGTTATCGGAGAGGCGAGCGACGGCATGGAAGCCGTCCGCTTGGCGGAGGAACTCCATCCCAAAGTGATCGTGATGGATTGTGCTCTACCGAACATGAATGGGCTCGATGCCACCCGACAAATTCTTCGGCAGTCTCGAGAGACGCTGGTGCTCATGCTCAGCATGCACCCGGAGGGGACCTGGGTGCGACAGTCCTTGGACGCAGGCGCGCGCGGCTACATCCTCAAAAATGCCCTGGATTTGGAATTGGGAACGGCGATTCGCCGCGTGGCGGCGGGAGAACTGGTGCTCGATCCGCAGGTGGAGAGTCCCAGGCCGCTGAAAGGCGAGCGAAACACGCTGACCCCGCGGGAGGTCGAAATTCTGCAAATGATTGCCCGGGGAAAGTCGAACAAAGAAATTGCTGCCGAGCTCTCTCTCAGTGCAAATACGGTGGCGGTGCATCGAGCGAACATCATGGACGCGTTAGGCATTCACAAGACTGCTGAGTTGGTGGTCTATGCCATTCGCAATGGGTTGGTCAATCTTCCGTGAATCGCCGCTCCTTTCTCCGGGGAGTCGGTCTGGCCTGGGTTCAAGGTCTCCCTCCCCTAAGAAGATTCGCCGCGTTCCCCTCGCAGCCAGCAGCTCCGGGATTCCGCCTGGTCGACGTCACAGCCTCTGCTGGAATTCACTTCCGTCACAACAGCGGCGCCTACGGAGGCAAACTCTTGCCGGGAACTCTGGGTTCGGGCTGTGCCTTTCTTGACTACGACAACGATGGCTGGCAAGACATTTTGTTCGTGAATGGAATGGACTGGCCGGGACACAAGCGAGAGCGGACGACCCTGCAGCTGTACCGGAATAACCGCAATGGCACGTTCACGGACATCACCCGCCGTGCCGGCCTCGACGTCGAAATGTACGGCATGGGCGTGGCCGTCGGCGACTACAACAACGACGGCTATCCCGATATTCTCGTCACCTGTGTCGGGCAGAATCGTCTCTTCCGCAATACGGGGAAGGGAACCTTCGTCGATGTCACCCACGAAAGCGGGTTGGGTGGGCGGCAGGCGTTCAGCACATCGGCTCTGTGGGTGGATGTCGATCGCGACGGGTTTCTGGATCTGTTCGTTTGCAATTATGTGAAGTGGTCGAAAGAACACGATGTTTTCTGCAGTTTGGACGGAACCCACAAAGCCTACTGCACTCCTGAGGCGTATCGGGGCGAGACCTGCTGGTTGTTTCACAACCGGGGCAACGGCACCTTTGAGGATGTCACCGCTAGCAGCGGAATTTTCGACACCAGTTCGAAATCGCTGGGCGCCGCCATGCTCGATTATGACGAGGATGAATGGCCCGACTTACTGGTTGCAAATGACACCCAGCCGAACAAGCTGTACCGCAACCAGCGGAATGGCTCATTCAAAGATGTTGCAGTGGAGGCTGGCATTGCCTTCAGTGCGGAAGGCAAGGCGCGAGCCGGCATGGGAGTCGATGTGGCCGACTTCGAGAACTCGGGCCACGCCGGAGTTGCGATTACCAATTTCGATAATGAGATGATCGGACTCTACCGCGCTTCCGGTCCGGGTTACGTCGACGTGGCCACCGAGAGTGGCGTGGGACTCCCCTCCAAAGATAAGCTCGGATTCGGCTGTGTGTTTCTCGATGCCGACCTGGATGGGGCGCTCGATCTGGTCGCCGTGAACGGCCACATTGATGAAACCGTTCGCAATGTTCGCCCCGTGAGGTATGCTCAGCCCCCGCAGCTTTTCCTGAACGGAGGCGGAGGAGTGTTTCGCGACGCAAGCGACGATGTGGGGCCCGATTTCCAACAACCGCGCGTGGGACGCGGCCTGGCGTACGGCGATTTCGACCGCGATGGCGATCTCGACCTGCTTATGACCACCAACAACGGCCCGGCCGTTTTGTTTCGCAGTGATCAGTGGGGCGGGAATCGCAGTATTCGTGTGCGCCTGACGGGCACAAAGTCCAATCGTGATGCCATTGGCGCGACGGTGCGCATCTTTCACGGTCCGTTTACGCAATCCCGCATGGTCAAAAGTGGCTCGAGCTATCTGTCACAATCGGAGCTGCCTCTGACCTTCGGCCTGGGAAGGTTCGACCGAGTGGATCGCCTGGAGATCCGTTGGCCGAGTGGCGCGAGCGAAGACTACAAAGACTTGACGGCTGGGCGGACGTACACGTGTGTAGAGAGAAAGGGGATCAATTCGTTGCTTGGCTTTTGAAGTCAGCCAGCTAGGCAGTCGGAAGCGTGAAATAGAACACTGAGCCGCGCCCCGGCTGGCTGGTGACGCCGATCACGCCACCGTGGGCTTCGACGATGGCTTTGGCGATGGCCAGCCCCATGCCGGTACCTTGTACTTGCAGTCGCTGATTTCGACCGCGATAGAACTTCTCAAAGATCAGAAACTGCTCGAAATCCTCGATCCCCGGCCCGTGGTCGGCGATGCTCGTCATCACCATCTGATTCTTGAGTTCGCCGGTAATGTGAATCGGGGACTCTGGCGGGGAGTACTTGGCCGCGTTTTCCAGTAATTGTGCTATGACCTCGGAAATGCGACCCACGTCCATCCGGACCGCGGGTAAGTTTTGGGGTAAAGCAACGTTAACCGGATGCTTTGCTAAGGTGGGTCGGGATCGTTCGATGGCGTCCTCCACGGCTTCCAGTATGGGATGGGAGCCCAGGTGGAGTTCCACTTGGCCCGCCTCGAGCTGAGCCATCTCAGCGGCTTCTCCCACCAAGTGGTTCAGCCGGTCGCTCTCTTCATTGATCACAGTAAGGAGCTCGAGTCGTTGCGTCGGGTCGAGATCCCGACCTGAAAGCAGGGAAGTGACGGAAGCCTTGATGGCGGTCAGTGGGGTGCGGAATTCGTGGGTTACGGAATCGAGCAGCGCAGAGCGCAGCTGCTCGCTTTCCCGCGCGGCTTCCGCTTTGCTGAGCTTTTCGACGGCGCCGGCACGCTCGACCGCGATTGCGATCAGGCTGCTGACCGCTTCCAGAGTCTCGCGAGAGAGCTGGGCTCCCGAGAGCCCCATACTGCCCACCACCCGCAACCCCATGCGCAGCGGCATGAATATGACGCCGTGCTCGGCATCGATCTTCGGCTCACCCCGCATGGCAGCCAGCTGCAGGTCGTGCCGATCGAGCACATCGCGGGCGGGGTTGGAGCGGTAAATGTCCGGTCGGCTGGAGACCAAGATAGCGGCTGTTTCCACCCCGAAACTTTCTACAATAAAGGTAGGGATGACGTTGAGCAGTTCAGCGACGTTGTCACTCGCCAAGAGCTGCTGGCTAAATTTGTAGAGGCGTTCGGCCTCATGTCTGCGTTCATTTGCTCGTTGGGCCTCACGACGAGCACGTTCGCCCAGCTGGCTGGCGACAATTCCAGCCACCAGGAAAGCCACTAGCGCGACCCAGTTTTGGGGATCGGCAATCGTCAAACTCCCAATCGGCGGCAGAAAATAATAGTTGAATGCCAGTGTAGCCAGCATGGACATGAATATGGCTGGCCGCAAACCCCAGCTTGCCGAGACACCGAGCACTCCTACCAGAAAGGTCAAGGCCGCCGTGGTCGCATTTACGTTGATGACTTTGCGATAGACGAGAACAATTCCCGCCACGACAACCGCCGAGGAAACGTACTGTGCGATCGACCGCAAGATTGGTTTTTTCACGACGCGATTGTAGCCGACATCGACAATTTTGGCTTTCTCCACGAGAATATCGGCGGTGCCGAAAACGTTCAAGGCAGGGTTGCCAAAGAGGCTATGCCGTCCCTCAAGGAGTGCCATGCAAGCTAATTCTCGGCTATGCCCCTAGTTGTTGATAGGACCTATATGATGGTAGCGAAGGCGATCCGCCGTCGGATGTCTCCTCGAATCACATGGGCGCTAGGCGCCGGCAGACTTGGACCACTTGCACCGCGGAACTAACTCCATGATGAAGGTGCACTTGTTAAAACCGTGGATCTTGAGGCGATGCTCGTCGGATCGCCACGAGTCGTTTGTGCGGATGGATTGGCTTTCGCCAAGATCATGGCGGAAACAATCGCCAGCCGCATGCCTAAGAACCGTATCGGTTTGGCCGGCCGGCTTTCACCGGCTGAACCGGACATCTCTATCTTCCGGCTATGCGGGGGTTTCCGCGATGCTCCTCCGCGGGCGTTGTCCTCGTAAGCCAGAAATCGGGTGCACATGACGGATCGTCGTCGCATTCTCGTCGTCGATGATGAGCCGCAGATCACTCGTGTCTTGCGAACCAGTCTCTCGAGCCAGAGTTACGACGTTCGTGCGGCCAACGATGGCGAAACTGCGCTGGAGATCATGAGAGATTGGACGCCGGACCTGGTGATTACCGATCTTTCCATGCCCAATATGGACGGAGTGGAACTGTGCCGGCGCCTGCGGGCTTCGACGCCGATTCCGATCATCGTGCTTTCCGTCCGCGGTGAAGAACGGACTAAGGTCCAGGCCCTCGACGCCGGGGCCGACGACTATGTCACCAAACCCTTCGGAATCGAGGAATTGCTGGCTCGGGTGCGGGCCAATCTACGACGCGTACCTCCGACCGAACCGCAGCCGGCGGCCCCACTTGAGATTGGCGATTTCCGCATCGATTTTGCCGCCCATAAGGTCACGGTGGCGCGGCGCGAGGTTCACCTCACGCCCAAAGAATTTGAGCTGCTTGTTTACCTCGCACGTCACGCCGGCAAGGTGGTGAGCCATCGTGCCTTGCTCGCCGCCATCTGGGGTGGCCACAGCACAGACCAGGTAGAGTACCTGCGGGTATTTGTGGGCCAATTGCGCAAGAAGCTCGAACCGGATGCGGCTGCGCCGCGGTATATCGTGACTGAACCCTGGGTTGGCTATCGCTTCGAGCCGGAACGATAAGCCATTCCCCTGTGTCGCTGCTTTTCAGCCGGAGGACCAGCCTCGAGGACTACGGCGGGAAAAAGGGCAAAACCCAGGGATTGTTGAGGCCAGGGCGGTTCTTAGCTCGAGTTCACGCGTCGCCACAAGGTGCTAAACTCGCCTCGTGGCTGCGATCACATATCTGGAATGCACGAAATGTGGCGAACACACCAGCGCAGATGAGCCGCAAACTGTTTGCCGTAACGATGGGGGGGTTCTCTACGTCCGCTATGACTTGAGCGCTCTCAGATCTACCTTCATTCCCTCCAAATTGTCGGGACGTACGCCCACCATGTGGCGCTACGCCGAGGTTTTGCCAGAAGCGGAGCCGGTTTCCCTGGGGGAAGGCTTTACCCCCCTGCTGCCCAGCCGCGAGTATGCCAATGTCTATATCAAAGACGAAGGGCGAAACCCCACCGGCTCATTCAAAGCTCGCGGGCTTTCGGCCGCCGTGACCATGGCCAGGGCATATGGCCTCAAAGAGCTGGCCATCCCTTCCGCGGGAAATGCGGCGGGGGCGCTCGCCGCTTACAGCGCTGCTGCGGGAATCACGGCTCACATCTTCATGCCGAAGGACGTTCCCCTTGCCAACCGGGTGGAGTGCGAGAGCTACGGCGCGCATATCACGTTGGTTGACGGGTTAATCAGCGATTGCGCACGTATGGTCGCAGAGAAGGTGGAAAAGGAAGGCTGGTTCGATGTTTCCACGCTGAAGGAGCCATTCCGCGTCGAGGGCAAGAAGACGATGGGCTACGAAGTGGCAGAACAACTGGGATGGCACATGCCCCAGGGAATCATCTACCCCACCGGTGGCGGCGTGGGTTTAATTGGAATGAGCAAGGCCTTCGATGAGATGCAGCAGCTGGGTTGGATTGGGCCGGAGCGCCCGCAGATGGTGGCGGTGCAGGCAGCGGGTTGTGCTCCGGTGGTAAAAGCTTGGGATGCAAACAACACGGTTACAGACTTCTGGTGCGATGCATCCACTCTTGCAGCCGGATTGCGTGTGCCGAAAGCCTATGGTGACTATCTGATCCTTGACATACTGAAGAGAACAGGCGGGGTAGCCCTAGCCGTATCCGATCAGGAAATCATGGACGCATTGCGCCACTGGGCGCGCGTGGAAGGAATCTTCGCTGCCCCGGAAGGTGCCGCCGCCTTGGCCGCATATCGTACTCTGCGGGCCAGGGGCTTCTTCAGTCCGGACGATAGCGTGGTACTCTTCAATACCGGCTCGGGCTTGAAGTACTTAGACGTCATTGAGGCCGACAAACAGGCGGCCAAACCGCCTGCGCCGGTCTCGCGACAGATCGGCGGAATTATTGGACCGTACTAGCAACCGTCAGTCCCTCAAGCGCGACCTCATGTCGGGCATCCTGGGGCATCGTGCAATGACGCAAGGAGTGCGCGCCGAAACCCGCCCGGCGGTCCACCGAGGTCAGCCCGACAGGATCTGTCTGTGACGCAGCGCCTTTACTACCACGATTCGTTTCTTTACGAGTTCGAAGCGGAACTCGTCGAGATCCTGTCCGTAGATTCGCGTACGGTATTGGTTCTGGATCGGACTGCGTTTTATCCCACCAGCGGTGGACAAGCCTTCGATACGGGATGGCTATGGGCCGACAGTCCCGCCGAAAGCGAGCGTCTTCGGGTCGTCGAGGTTACCGAGGACGATCAAGGTAGGATCCTGCATTTCGTTAGCGAGCGACCGCGGTTCGGTCCCGGGACCCACGTCCATGGATTAATCGAGCGGGAGCGCAGGCGCGACCATATGCAGCAGCACTCCGGCCAACATGTGCTGTCGGCCGCCTTCGTCCGACTTTTCAACCTGCCGACGGTCTCATTTCACATGGGCGTGCAGTCTTCGTCGATTGACTTGGATGCGAACAACTTAAGCGAGGAGCAAGTGCGGGACGCCGAATCCTTGGCCAACGATGTCGTGCTCGAGAATCGTAGGGTTGACATTCGTTTTGTTACGCAACAAGAGGCACGCGGACTGGGGATGAGGAAAATCCCAACCGTAGAGCACGGAAGGCTGCGGCTGATTGACATCCATGATTTCGATTTGACGGGGTGCGGCGGCACTCACGTCGCGAGTACCGGACAGATTGGGGGCATCCTGCTGCGCAAGCTCGAAAAGGTTCGGCAAGCATGGCGGGTCGAGTTCGTGTGCGGAAAGAGGGCCGTGGTTACGGCACGGCGGGATTACACTGCGTTGGTTGAATCCTCCGCCTTGTGCTCGAGTCATATTTGGGAACTTCCTCAGCAAATCCGCAGGCTGCAGGAGGATGCACGTTCGGCGCGCAAAGCCAACGCCATGCTGGTCGAGGAGGTCGCCGACTCTTGGGCGTCACGGCTTCTGGCGGAAGCTCCTCCGCGCGAGGCTGCACTTCTGATTGTTCGCCTCTTCCCCGACCGGGACTTAGGATTCGTCAAACTTCTTGCGCAGAGACTGATAAGGCAGACTCCCAGAGTGATTGCCCTGCTCGGAACCACCCAGGATCAACCTTCCTTGGTCTTTGCGCAATCTGCCGGACAGCCTTTTGATATGGGGGCGCTGATGAAAGAGGCGCTTTCTCGCCTGGGAGGACGGGGCGGCGGCAGTAAGGAGATGGCCCAGGGCGGACCGGTACGGATCGAGGAGCTGGAGAGTGTGCTCATGGAAATCGCCGCGCGATTGGGCGGCGATACTCCTGGGCAAGAAAACCGGCTCGTACCCACGCAAGGTACCTGAGTCTTCGAGCTTTGCTTTTCGGCTTCCTTCTCGAAGGCGGCCTTCGATTCGTGTTACATTTTTCCTCAACAGGCCTCATGGAACAGCGCCTCATCCTCATCAATCTGCTGATCAAGCTCGGCGTAGCCGCGGCCGTCGCCAGCATTTTGGTCCGTTCGGTAGAATTCAAGTCTTTGCTGTTCCGAGAGGAGCGTTCCCTCAGGCAGCAGATCTACCTTGTGCTTTGGATCGCCGGGCCTCTGGCGGTAGGAGTCTGGTTTCGGCTGATCGCACCCAGCTTTCTGGCCGGCGATCTTACATTCGAAACCGCGGTCCTGCTCGGCGTCATTGGCGGCCGCCTGACTGGCGTGCTCGGCGCCTGCATGGTGGGACTGCCTGCCTTGCTTTATGGGGAATGGGCCACGCTCCCCTTCGCCATCGTATGCGGATTCCTCGCTGGCCAGCTTCGCGACCTGGCTCCGAATCGCGAAGATATTTGGTCCTTTTCGCCGTTCATTGATCTGAGCATTTATCGGATGATCCGCCGCAATCTACCTGCGCCACGACGGTTTGACTGGCAGGTGTGTTTCTTCCTCACCATCGTGGCATTGCGCTACGTGAACACCGGGATTTCTCGATTCTTGCCGCATGCGACCGTTAGTTTGGAGAGCCCGAAGCTGTGGGTGGATGCGCTGATCTATGCAGCCTCCATCACAGTGATTGGCATCGTGCTCAAGATCTGGAACAGCGTGCGCATTCAGATCAAGCTGGAAGAGCAGGAACGCCTGCTGCTGAGTGCCCGTATGGAAGCCCTGCAGAACCAGATCAATCCTCATTTCCTGTTCAATACGCTGAATTCCGTGTCCTCGCTCGTACGCTTCGATCCAGACACCGCCCGCGAGCTAATCATCAAGCTGGCCACGATCCTGCGGCGCTTGCTGAATAGCGGCGACGCCTTTGTGCCTCTGCGGGAGGAACTGGAATTCATCGACAATTACCTTGCGATCGAGGTAGTGCGCTTCGGTCCCGATAAGCTGCAGGTCGTGAAGGAGCTCGAATCGACCTCACTCGACGCCATGGTACCGAGCATGCTGCTCCAACCTCTCATCGAGAACTCCATCAAACATGGACTCGCTTCTAAGATTGAGGGCGGCAGAATCTATCTCCGCAGCCGACTGACCGATTCCCGATTGATTATCGAAGTCGAGGACAACGGCGTCGGCATGGGCGCCGCGAACTTACTAGAAAAGCCGACCGGGCTGGGCGGAACCGGCATCGGCCTGGCCAATGTGGCCGAGCGGCTCAAGGTGCTTTACGGTGATACTGCCCGCATGACCATCGACAGCAACGAGGGGAAGGGGACGCTGATCCGATTACGGTTGCCTGTCTTGCACAACGAAGGCCTGCTGCCGGCGATTTATCAAAAAGCGCCGTAGCAGACCACCGGTCGCTTCCGGCATCGACTTTTCGCTCATGAGCGTTGCCACGGGCGAGGGGGAAGTCAGGAGGAGCGTTCCAGCGTCAACCGGTAGAATTCCTCATACTGAGGAATGATCTTGGAGGCACCAAACCTGGATCGCGCAACCTCTCGACAGGTCGTTGCCATCGCCTTTAAGCGACCGGCATCGGTCAGTAAGTCAATGGTGTAGCGGGCCATGGTTTCGACATCACCCACATCGGCTAGATAGCCGCTCTTACCGTGCTCAATCACTTCAGGAACTCCCCCGACCCGGGTAGCGATCGGCACGACTTCGCAGGCCATGCCTTCCAGGGCAGCCAGTCCAAAGGATTCGAGCTCGCTGGGCATGAGCAATACATCAGCGAGCGCCAATTTTTCGCTCACCTGGTCCTGCTTGCCGAGAAAGATCACATCGTTGTGAATCCCCTTTTGGACTGCCAGCCATTCAGCACGCGAGCGGTCCGGACCATCGCCGATGAGCAAGAGTTTGGAGGCTAGTTTCTTGCGGACTCGCTCAAAAATCTCGATCGTGTCGGTTACCCGCTTGACCGGCCGAAAATTTGAGAGGTGTACGAGGATGCGCTCGTCTTCGCGGGCATACTCAGCGCGCTGTTCAGCTGAAGCCGCATTGCGGCAGTAGATGTCGCAATTGACGAAGTTGTAAATCACCTGGATACTGTTCCGCACATCGAACTCACGCCGCGTCCGATCCTGTAAGTACTTGGAGACAGCGGTGACGCCATCGCTATGCTCGATGGAAAAGCGCGTAATGGGCAGATACGACCGATCCAGACCGACCAGGGTGATGTCGGTTCCGTGCAGGGTAGTGACAAAAGGCAGGCGCTGGCCCTTCGGCTTGTCTGCCAACATTTGACGCGCCAGCAGCGCGCTCACCGAATGTGGGATGGCGTAATGCACGTGCAGAAGATCGAGGCCATAGAGCTCGGAGACTTCCGCCATCCGCGTGGCCAACGCCAAATCGTAGGGAGGATAATCGAACAATGGATAACGGGAGACGTCCACTTCGTGATAGTGAATGTCGGCATGCAATTCGGTGAGGCGGATGGGCTGGGCATAGGAAATGAAGTGAATCTCGTGCCCACGCTGGGCCAATTCCAGACCCAGCTCGGTGGCAACCACTCCGCTGCCACCGTAGGTCGGATAACAGGTGATCCCAATCTTCATGCCCGTCCTTCGCACGCCAGCAGCGTGGCACACTGATTCGATGGTAACTGCGTAGTTGGGATTCAGATTTGTGGCCGACGGTTGGGCAAGTATCAGGATAACCCATGAGGCCAGACCCGGACCCAGACCGTAGGTTCCCAGGTTTTAAAGACGAGCGCAGGCTGGGCCGGACGACGAAAGACCCGAGATCTCATTCAAGATCAAGTTCAAGGGAAAGCTGAGAGGTCGGTCCTCTACTGCGAGCTGGCACCTTTCGCGGCCTCACCGGAGACGCTGGCGTCGAGTTTGTCCAGATGAGCCTGCAGCCATTCCTGCACTGCGTTATCCAGCTCCATGAATTCGATGCCCATGCCGACTCCCGGGTCACTGGTGCGTACCACCCCGACGGTCTGGATCTTCTCAGAGTCCACCCAAAACACCAGACTCACTTTGGTCCCCGACGGTAAAGGAAGGAGAGTCTCAACATAGCAGCCTCGGCCGCCGATGTCGGTGGCGTTGGTGTGAATATGAGAACGGCGAGAATCTTGAAAGCGGATTTCGATGGGAAACAGGACTTTGTGTCGTTGGAAACGGCGCTTGTTTTGACCCGTCGCCGCGGGGTAATCGCCCGAAGTGGCCAAGCCTTCCCATGGACTCCGCTGATTGGCCAGAATCTGCACACCGGCATCAAGCGTGCCGGGCAGCAGGGAATTCTTCACCCAAACCACCTTGAAGCGAGATTTCCGCTCGTTGTACTGGATTCCGATGACGTCACCGACCTTGAGCGGATGCCGGATGCCGATCAACAGTGCCCCGTCGTCGCTGAGGTTACCGGCGCTGGCATTCTGGAAGAAGGGCCGTCCCTCGGCATCCATGCCCCACACCCGCACAGTGATCTGTGCTTCTACGCGGTTGTCTCTGTTGTCCATTGATTGAAGCGCCTTTTCAAACTCCTCGCAGGGCCTATCATACCGTCCTTGGGGGTACAGGCGGAGGTTACTAACGTAAGGATCGACAGACTCGGGAGGTACTGTCCATCCGGCACACCAGCAGACGAGCGCAATCAGCACCGCTTGAGCACCAAGAAAATTCCCTTCAAGGAGGTGTTTTCTCTCCCAGTAGGTTGCGATACGAAATGAGCTCAACTCCATCCCGAGCCAGAGATTCCCGGGCCTCCGCGGACGTTAGCAGGCGCAGTTCGGTCTCGCGCGAATGGCGAAGCCTGGTTCGAATGCGGGCGAGATCGGCGTCGTTGTATCCTGGATGCGTAACCAATTCCCAGGTGCCCTCGGGGACATTTTCCAAAACGAAACGCAGTAATCGCTCGTCGAGTTCGCCGGTGGCGGCGATGCCCAGGCTCCCGTCGGGCGTAATCATTTCTTCCGCCTCGACAGCGCGGCAAAACCTGCCGGCCAGAGCGTTCAGCGCTGTGACTTGACCCCACCGCTTCCAGAGCTTGGGACGTCCGGCGATGAGGGAGAATGCCACCCGGCCAAACGGGTTGCGAATGGCGCCTATGCCGCAGGCTTTCGCCGCCCGCAAGAGGGGAAGCAAGATTTGGGGTAATACGTGAAGGTGCTTGTGCGTATCGATGTGAGTGACAGGGATTCCTGCCGTTTGCAGTTTCGAGATCTGTGCCACTGCTTCTCGCTCGACCTGCTCCGGGTTGAGCCTGCCGCGCATGGCGCGCGCTGCGAAGCTGCCCGGGCTCCTGTCAAACTCTCCGTTCCGCCCGCCATCGAGGAGAGTGGAAATTTCAGATGCATTCGATACCGGCACGCCATCCACCAGCACGATGTGGCAACCCACGTCAAAGCTCGGCGTTGATCTTGCCAGTTGAACGGCGTGATCGAATGCAGAAGCGCTGGCCATCAATGTGCTAGAGGTCACGATCCCCGCCGTGTGGGCCTCACAAATCGCACGGTTCACGCCGGGGGTTAGGCCGAAATCATCCGCATTGACGATCAAACGCCGCACGCGCTATTGTAGCGGGCTTTCGCACTTTGCGAAGTCCTCAATTAGCCGCTCGGCGCGAAAAGGGATGCGAGAGAAGGGATTGCCAGATCCTTTGCACTACCTTCAGATCCCAGAAGGTAACCATTCGTTCGGGAGGGCAGACCTGCTCGGGGGCACCAAGGGGACTGTAATGCGCGGAGGTTCGCGGCGAGAGGGCAGAAGCGGGGCTGTACCTTGCCGGCTCGGCAAGATAGCAGATGCGCCCGGGCAGCTTTGGCCGCGAGGAGCTTGTGATGCACTTGGTCAGGCCCTGTGATCCGTACCGGTTTGCGAGTGCCCAGGACGGTGGCCACCGGACAGAACTTTTTAGGAAATGCCTTGACAACCGCAAGTAAATGCGTTTACATTCAGCCGCACGTAGCGAGCCACGTTTCCCAATTGATCTCGAATGCAGAAGGTCGGCGAGCACGCTATGCAAAACCCCGGTGCGAGAAAAACCGCAGCTCAAGCGCAGTTTCCCCAAGATGCCGCTGCACTCCATCCGGCCCACTTCCACAGGAATCCGTGCTTTTGGCTCGTCATGGCAGTCCTGCTTGTTTCTATGTCAGGGATTGCTGGGGCCGACATAAACGGCGGCATCTCAGGCGTGGTGACGGATCCGAGCGGAGCGGTCATGCCCGATGTGCAGGTGACCGCGATTAACCGGGACACTGGTGTTCAACATACGGTGCGCACGAACAGCTCCGGCTTCTACACCTTTCCCGAACTTCCCGTGGGCAACTATGATGTTGTGATCACTCAGTCGGGGTTTCGAGAATTCCGGCAAACGGGTCTGGTAATCCACAACAATTCAGCCCTCCGAGTTGACGCCAAACTGGAGGTGGGAGAGACCAAGCAGAGCATTACCGTCTCGAGTTCATCAGTCCAGGTTGAAACCATCAGCACCCAAATGGGAGAAGTCATTACCGGCTCGTCGATGACGGCGATGCCCCTCAACGGCCGCGCTTACACGGATCTCCTCGCTCTCCAGCCAGGTGTGGTGCCGACAAACACTGGAGAATACCTCGACTTCTCTCCTTCCGGTGAGTTGAACCCGGGAAATTTGTCGATGAGCGGACAGCGGGAGTCGGCCAACGGATTCATGGTGAATGGCGGGAACGTCGAGGAGGAAGGCCAGATGGGAACGCAGGTGATTCCCAATCTCGATTCGATCGCCGAGTTTCGCATCCTCACCAACAACTTCGATGCCGAATACGGCAATTACATGGGCGGCCAGGTGAATGTGATCACCAAATCAGGAACCAACCAATTCCATGGCGACGCCTTCGAATTCTACCGCGATACGTTTCTCAATACCGCCAACTTCTACGAGCACAGCGTCACTACCGGCAAGCCTACCGTGAGCACCTTCCATCAGAACATTCCGGGCGGCACCATCGGCGGCCCGATTTGGAAAGACAAGCTCTTCTTCTTCGGGGCCTACCAGCTCATCAAGGAGGTTGTGCCTGAAGGCGAAGGAAATACAGATATCTATTCCGCGCCGTTCCTCGCCGGCAACTTCACGGCCGACAACGGAACAGCAGGAACTCCGCCGACCGCAACTGAGGCCTGGGGCAACTTTGCCGCGGACCCGATCCCCTCATCGATCAACGTCACCGGCTGCACGGCCGGAGAAACCTGGGCGCAATGCGCCTACGGCCTCGGCGGCATATTCCCGACCGCGAACTTCAACTCGATCGCCACGACTCTGGCCAACAAATACCTCGCGCCCAGCCTGGTGCCGGGCTGCTCCACCAGCGCCGACGCTCCTTGCGATTACATCTTCAACGAGATCGAAACTCTGACCCAGAATCAGTACATCGGCCGCATCGATTTCAATCTCAACCCCAATAACAAGTTCCTGGGCGTCTATATTCACCAGAGCGAAACTTTTCCTGAGACCATCCCCTTCACCGGCGCCAACGTTCCCGGCTTCCCTGAAACCAACGCAGAGCATCACAACCTGATGACCATCGACTACGTGCACCAGTTCAGCCCAACCCTGGTAAACGATCTGGCAGCGCATTACACCCGTTTCAACTACCTCGCCGTCGAGCCGTCCTCTCCGGTAGCACCTTCCAGCGCCGGCTTCTCAATTAACCCCGAAGATACTGCGGGCGAAGGTCTTCCCGTGATGAGTATCAGCAGTCCCACCGGCATGGACTTCACTTTGGGCTTCAGCGCCAACGGTCCTCAGCCGCGCATCGACCAGGTCATCCAGTTCGACGACAGCGTATCGAAGGTCTTCGGCAAGCACACTCTCAAGTTCGGCTACGATGGCCGACGCTTCAATGTTTCCAACCCCTTCGCGGCCGACAATGACGGCACCTACTCCTTTAACCCCTCCAGCAGCACCTACTCCACCGGCGACGGCGCGCTCGACTTTCTGCTCGGCATCCCCGGATCCTATGAGCAGGGCAGCGGCGCTACCATCCAGGCCGATGCCTTCCTGAACTACATCTTCGGCCAGGATAGTTGGAAGCTGACTCCCACGTTCACTTTGGACTACGGTCTTGCCTACGCCATCGACACCCCTTTGCACAACAATCAGTATGAGGGCGAGGGCATTGCTTGTCTGGATCCTGGAGTCCAGTCCACCGTCTTCCCCACCGCGCCGTTGAGCGTCATCTACCCCGGCGACAAAAGCTGCACCAATGCCGGTTATGCCACCACCCGCTACAGCGAGTTCGGACCGCGACTCGGCTTTGCCTGGGCGCCGAACCTGGGCTCCTTCACGGGCGCTCCAGGCAAGTTCGCCATCCGTGGCGGCTTCGGCATCTACTACAACCGCACCGAAGAGGAATCTGCGCTGCAGACTCTCGAGACACCGCCCTTCGGCTTGAGCAGCTTCGGCGCCGAGGATTTCGGCGGCTCGCCCGAATTCGCCAACCCCTTCGTGGACATTAACGGCCTCGGCTCCGAGCCCAATAAGTTTCCCTACGCCTTCCCCACCAAGGGCGCGAAAATTCCCTACTCCACCTGGGCCAACCTCGAACCGCTGGATTTAAGCACCTACTCTTCCAACTTCCGAGCGCCGTACGCCGAGAACTTCCAGCTCAGCGTGGAGCGCGAGTTTCCATCGCAGATCGTCATGCGGTTGAGCTATGTGGGTTCGCTGTCTCGCCACAATCAGACCACCCCCGAAGGCGACTACGAAACCGCGGCGGGCCAAGCCGCGTGCGCCGCGGGAAGCGAATACTCTCCCATAGTGGGGGGCGATCTGAACTGTGTGAGTGAACGCAATCTGCAAAGTTATCTTTTCCCCCAGAATACCCTTGCCGACGCCTTCGATAACAACACTGGAACGACCGGCCTCGTCAGCATCGGTGAGGTGTCCTCCGAATCCTCCTCAAGCTACAACGCATTCCAGGCCGACATTACCAAGGGAATTACCCACGGCCTGCTTTTCCAGATCAGCTACACCTATTCACACGCCCTGGATGACGGCTCAAGCTTTGAAGACTCCGGCTTCGGCGAGAGCGGCACGCGCGGCTATAACCAATGGGTGAAGTCGCTCAACTACGGCGATTCGCAGTACGACGCGCGCCAGCGCCTGGTGGTCGCGCCCCTCTACGTGATTCCCAAATTCGACGGCAGCAACTTCTCCCCGTTGAATCTGGCCGTCGCCGGATGGGAGGTTTCGGCTATCACCACGCTGGCCACCGGCTTCCCTTATGACATCTCCTACGCGGGCGCGACATCCCGGTCTTTGTACTGCACCGATGACTTCAACTTCTATGCATGCCCCGACGTACCGGAGTATGTTTCCCCGGCAACCTTCGGGAATCCACGGGTTCGCAACGGTCTCGGCTACAGCACCTATATCACCAACACGGCCACTGCATTTGCGGCCGAGACGATCGGCACCTTCGGCGACCTCCATCGCAATCCCTACCACGGACCGGGCATCAACAACACCAACATGATTCTGGCCAAGAACTTCATGCTGTCGCCGGAGCACCACATCAGCTTCCAGATGAGGATTGAGAGCGACAACGTCTTCAACCACACGCAGTTCAGCAACCCCACCAGCAGTTATACCAGCGGCGTGTTTGGTCAGATCACCGGAGCCGCGGGATCGCGCGCGTCGCAGCTGGCGGCAAAGCTCTACTTCTAACCCCGCTCGATTTCATTCACCCGAGAACGAAAGCCCCGGCGAGAGTCGCCGGGGCTTTTGTTTGCGCCAATCCGTACTGCGACCGCATGAGAAACGGACCCTCCATGCCCATCCTTTCCGCGTTCTGTGCGGAAAGGGTGGGAAACCACTGCCGCAGCGGCTTTCAAACAAACGTACGGCCTCTTAGTCGTGCCGCTAAGGCGCGCAAAATGAGCGGGGGCTTACAGCTCGCGGAAAAACTCACGGAGGGAGCAGGGGCCTT
>JASHSL010000189.1 GCA_030040855.1 Terriglobales bacterium | reverse complement strand
CGGTCACTTCAGCATTGATCTTGCCGCGCTCGCGGAAGATGGGGCGGATGATTCCAAAGGCTCGCTTGAGAGACAAGGCAAAGAGCAGCAGGAAGGCAAAGGCGAGAGCGGTCATGCGGGGGCTGATGTGAAAAAGCACGACCAGCGCAATGATTGCGGTCAGAAGCCCGCCCACAAGGTCCACCAGTCCGGTGCCGATCAAATTGCGGACGCCCTCAACGTCGCTCATGATGCGCGACACGAGAACGCCCGTCTTGGTCGAGTCATGAAAGGTCACCGACAGCCTGCCTACGTGCATCTGCACCTTCCGGCGGAGGTCGGCGATCAGGCGCTGGGCGGCCTTCGAGAGTAACTGGGTGAGGGAAAACGAAGTCACTCCCTGGATGGCGGTGGCGGCAAGAACCAGGAGAACCAGCGGCTTCAACAATGCGAAATGCTTCTTCACAATGACGATATCGATCAGGTATTTGGTCGAGTAAGGGAGCACGAGCCCGGAGACCCGGTTGATGATCATCAAGACGAAGCCCAACAGGAGAACTCCGCGCCGGGGACGGATCAGTTCTTCAAGGATCGGGAGCACATGGCGCAGTCTTTGCGATCCGGACCGGGTTGCGCCGGCCGGTTTACCATCGGACTTCACAGTCCTGATTAGAGTCTCGCTTCCCCAGTGAGGCTTCATTTTGTGTTGCGAGCCGTTCCCGCTCGGGCGAGCCGAACCGATCCGCGCCCAACCCAGGATTCAGTCTAGAGTGCTGCCGGTTCGTAGCCCGCACGCACCGGACGCAGGTGCGACAGAGGCTTTTCGTGCAACAGCAACTCTGTGGCCTGGACGTGGGGATAGCTATGGAACCAGCGCACCAAAATTCCGTCGCAAAGGAAATTGGCGATCGAGGCCAGGCTCATGCCCTGATGGTGGGCCATCCAACAACGCACCAACTCGCAGGATGGCCGCCCGGAGCGTCCCTTCTCCGGGGTAAAATCCGCCGCTTCGTAAAATCCATAGCGGCCGCACCAGCCTCGCCTGGCCATCTTGCGTATGTTGGCGACCGAGCCGGTAGGATCGACATGCAAGCCCAGGAAGGTGGAGTACGGAGAAATCACCAAGGCATCCACTTCCGGTTCGCGCAGCGCGAGGTTGGGCAAGCCAAAGGCGTGATAGCCATAGTTGCCTTGGGCGTCGCGTTTGGAGTAGGACGACTCGGAAATACCCCAGGGGATGCTTTTCCGGGAGGTGTAAGCTTGCTGCGCCCGCACCGCCCCGGTTTGGGCGCGGTCCAAAATGGTCTCCGGGTAGGAACGCATCCAGATCGCCGGCATGAGGTATTCGAACATGGTGCCGGTCCAGGAGAGCAAAACCGGGCGACCGTGATCCTTCGTGTGGACTCGCCCGAGACGAAACCAAGTGTCCTGGGGAATCTCGTTCTTGGCGATGGCCACAAAGGTGGCGATGCGCGCTTCGGAAGCCAGCAGATCATAACAGGCGGCGTGCAGGCGCCCGGCATCGGCATCGTAGCCGATGGATAAGAGCTTGCGCCGCGGATCGAGAAGACGGCCAAAATCCATCTCGTCCGCCAGTTTTCCCGCGTCGCGTGCCACCGCCTTGAGTTGGTCGATGAGCTTTAGAGTGTGGAAACGAGCAGGGAAGAGGCGGAGGCGCAAACGCTCCCGCAGTTGGCCGAGCTCGTTGCCGCCATTGCTCGAGTTGGACTGAAGTTTCACCGCGAGCCGCTCGATGAAATCGGGGATTACGTCGAGAGATAGGCGATCGGCGGCATCGAGATTCAGCTCCCGTCGTACGCCGCGGAACTCCGGCAGCCGCCACGGAGAATAGGTTTCCACGGCCTGGCGAATGCGCTCGAGTCGTAGACGGGCCTGGGACAGGAACCACCTCACGTCGGAGGTGGATTTCACCCCAGGCAGCTCTTCGAGATCCGACGCGGACAAATCGAGCAAGGCATCCAACCAATTCTCCCCAGCCAGCTGGCCTTCGATGGCGAGCACCCGCTCGCGGGAAAGCGCGTGTAAATCCCCGAGAACGCGCAGATGATCGAGCAACCCGTCGATCACGCTGCGCTCCAGCAGCGGCCGGCATAAGCGGTCCCAACACCCCTGCTCGAGGGTCCAGAGGGAGGCCACCAGATTGCCGTTATCGACGGTAGAAACAAACTTGGGCGGCAGCGGGGCCAGAGTGCGGCCATCGTACCAATTGAAGAGATGGCCGCGATGGCGCTCGAGACTCTCGAGCGTGGCCAGGGTATTTTGGGTTTGCTCGGCAAATTCATCGAGCAGCAGATACCCCAACTCGCAGGCCACTTGCCGGGTGTTGAGCAGAAGGCCCACGTTGGTGGTCGAAACGCGAGCGACCACGGTAAAAGGATCCGCCTGCACGTTGTCGGGGATGAGCCAGTGATGCTCTTCGTTGCTGAACTCTGCGAAGTATCGCCAGGTGTGCAGGGCAACGGTGCGCATTAGGAGTTTTTCCTTCGCGCTCGGCGCCTGGTAGCGGGCCCGCGGGGGACGATTCAGCCAGAGCGAAACCATCTTGCTCGACGCCCACAGCAGGAGAATCGGCCAGGCGGAAAAGATTGCCCTCGGTTGTACAAACCACACCAGCAAACCCAGTCCCAAGACCAGAGCCGGCGTCCATTGCAGGTAGATATCGAGCGGCGTGCGTCGCTTTGCCCCGAGCTCGGCCTCAGCCGCGGTTTCCCATTGCAGTAAGCGTTCCCGCGTAAACAAGCGGCGCACCAGAGTTCGCACCACCGCATCGAGAGACAGCAACATCTGATGAGCCAGGAAGATCAGATTCAACAGCACACTCACGTTGTTGGCGAAGAGCGCATGGACGGCATCCTTGGCGATTCCGGCTTTCCATTCAATCGCCGAACGGATGAGTTCGAATCCGAAACGACACCAGGTGGGGACAAACAGGATCGCGACCGCGGCCACCGTCCAGCCCGCAGCGTGTCCCGGCAGCACAGTCCAGCCCAAGATGAAAAGCAGTAAGCAGGCGGGTTCGACCAGACTGCGTCGCAGGTTATCCAGAATCTTCCATTGCGAAATCAGGGAGATCGGGTTCGGCACCAGTTGCCCGGACTCATCGGGCACGCGCGAAAACAACCAGGCTGTAATTTGCCAGTCGCCCCGCAACCAGCGATGTTTGCGGCGGTTATACGCCTGGTAGTGGGAGGGGTAATCCTCAATGACCTCAATATCGCTGACCAGGCCGGCGCGGGCATAGGCACCCTCGATCAGGTCATGGCTGAGCAGGGCATTGCGGGGAAAACGCCGGTCGAGCACCCGATGGAGGGTCTCCACTTCGTAGATGCCCTTGCCGGCAAAGATCCCTTCCCCGAACAGGTCCTGATAGACGTCAGAGATGGCGCGAGTGTAGATGTCGAACCCGGTTTCCCCGGAATAGATGGCGGCCAGGCGCGACTTCGCTGTGCTTTGCACGCTGATTCCGACCCGAGGCTGCAGGATGCCGTAGCCGGCGACGACAATATTTTTCTCCGGATCAATGATGGCTTGGTTCAGAGGATGGGCCAGGGCGCCGACCATGCGCTGCGCCGTTCCGCGCGGCAGCTCCGTATCAGAATCGGCGGTGATCACAAAGCGCACCTGGGAAAGGACGGAAAGATCGCCCACCTTCACCGGAAAGCTGTCGTATTCCTGACGCAGGAATTTATTCAAATCGAGTAACTTGCCGCGCTTGCGTTCCCAGCCCATCCACACCTTCTCTCGCGGGTTGTAAACCCGGTGACGATGCAGCAGCAGGAACGATCCTTTCGCCTGC
>JASHSL010000188.1 GCA_030040855.1 Terriglobales bacterium | reverse complement strand
ATCGTCACACCAACCTTATAGAAATCGGGGAACGCCAACATGGCGTGCGCCGCAGCGTAGCCGCCCGCGGAGGTGCCGTAGATTCCGACGCGAGTCACATCCATCGAGGGATACCGCTGCGCCATTTGCTTGATCAGCGCCACATGATCTTCAAACACCCCGCCCAGATTTCGATAGGAGAACTGATGGAAGGCTCGAGAACGCCCGGAGGTACCGCGTCCATCAACCATGACTACGATAAATCCAAGCTCCGCCATCGGCTGCAGACGAAATGTGCCTGCGAAAGTCTTCGGAACAAAAAAACCCTGAGGACCGGTGTACACCGACTCGATGACAGGATACTTCTTGGCGGGATCGAAGTTCGAGGGATGGCAGATCAAGCCGTAGATGTCCGTGCTACCATCGGCCGCCTTCCCCTGGAACGGTTCGGGAAACTTCCATGCTGTCTTCTCGAGTTCACTGGCATCGGCCTTCTCGAGCATGCGAACGTCCGACCCATCCCGGCTACGCCGCAGAACCGATTCTCCAGGCAAATCCGGCCGGGAGTAGTTGTCGACAAAATACATTCCATCAGGAGACAGGCTGACAGAGTGGTTCGCGTTTTCCGGCGCAAGCATTCGGAGATCTCTGCCGTCCAGACCCACGCTATAGAGATGGGTCTGGTAGGGGTCTTGGTTCTTCTCCCGGCCACTCGCCAGAAAATAAACTCTGCGATCCTTCTCATCCACGGAATCGATTTCCCTTACCACCCACATTCCGCGGGTAACCTGATTTTCCAATTGCCCGGTCTGGCGGTTGTAGAGATAAAGATGATTCCAACCATCGCGCTCCGATGACCACAGAATTTTTCCGATGCCATCCGCGAAACGATAGAAGGTTTCGATGGGATCGACATAAGTGTCCGATTGCTCGTGGATCAGAACTCTCTGCTTCCCGGTTGCTGCGTCGACCCAGCGCAGCTCCTTGGCCTTGTATCCGCGCTCGTCGTAGTCGTAGTAGAAACTTTTGCTGTCCGGAACCCAAGCAAACTCCGGTCCATCCTGAAAGGGAAGCTCTAAGGGAGTGGTTTCGACCGCAATGGGCTTGCCCGATAGAACGTCGAAAATGATCGGCTCGGCCTTGGCCAGCACTTCTCCGGGGAGCGGATAGACATAGGTGAACGTACGCGGCCGCAATTGGTCCGGCGGGACAAATTGAAGGCTGGTAAACCGGCCAGAGTTCCTAGCATCAATGCGATAGGTGACCAACTTTGCCGAATCGGGCGACCAGAACACGGCGGCAGGCTGCTGCACATCTTCTTTTCCCTGGTCCACCATCAGATGCAGCGACGGAAGTGGCGTGGCATAGTCCCAGGCGAACACACCATCATGGGTGAGTTGCGCGATCGTCCCGGTCGAGACGTCGCGCAGATAGAGATTATGCTCCTTGACGAATGCCGCCCAGCGCTTATTGGGCGACAACGTTTCATAAGACCTCTCCGGCCGCGGATCGACGTGGCATTCGTAGGTGCTGAGCGGGCAGGCCCATTGGGTTTCATCGATCAAAAAGCGAATGACCTTTCCATCGCCGACGAACTCGATGTCGGAGAAGGGCAGGTCGAACGGTTCGAACTGGCGTTTGCTGACCTGGGAGAGTTTCCTGGCCAGTTGCACATGGTCGAAAGCGGGACCACTGGTGTTCTGCCCGGCGTCGACGAGAACAAATTCGCTGCCCTTCGGGCTGACTCGCCGGTACCAGAAGCGGTTGCTCTTCTCGATCCAATGGGGTTCCACATCGGCGGGGAACACGACATGCCGAAGATTGCCGGGAAGAAACCGTTGGGCGCGCTGGTAGTCTTCAAAGCTCCCTTGCGCCAGAGCAGGATGCAGCGCAAACAAGCATACGAAGGAAACGATCCCGAGGCGTTGTTCCAAGTTAGGTTCCTCCTGTCGCTCGAGCGAGCCTACAATGGGCAAGAAGAATCACTGCGCCACCTCTGGCGCGAGCAGCAAAGCAGTTGTCCAGGGCGAATGGGACCTTTCCACAAGGGGCGAAGTAATGTATACAATATCCACTACACTTCAGCAAGCAGCGCCCAAGGTGGCAGAGCCATGGCTGGATCGGGGAGGTTCTCCCGCAGAAGTTTCCTAACGACGCGCGTTCCGGGCAGCGAATATGTCGACATGGGCGAAGTGCTGTGCAATTTCGACGCCGTCACGGGCAACGAGCATTCTCTCGAGAGCGCGCCGCGTTTTTGACAAAAACCAGTTCTTCGATCGCTTGGCTGCCCACCGAGACGAGTGGAAGGGGTTTAAACAGTTCAGTTTTTACAGGATATTTCCGCGGAGGAATGAAATCTGGGAGCAGCAGCCAACCCGTTGTCGACAGAGAACGCTCCAAGCTGGGAGAAGTTGATGGTGATATTGCGGACGTGCCTGCGATCGATCGTTATCCTCTGCCTCCTGGCTCCACTGCCATGCTCCTCCCTTGCGCAGAACGGCACATCGGACCTAGCCTCGGTCGAAAACCGTCGGCGGCAACTGCTCGACCTTTTCGACGAAGAATGGGAGTATGAGTTACGCGCCAACCCCGAGCGGGCTACGGCACTCGGTGACCGTCGTTATAACGACCGGCTGGGCGATGTCTCACCCGAGTTCTTCCAGTCTGATCTCACTCAAAAACGCAATTTTCTAGCGCGCTTCGAGGCTATCGATCCCTCCGGCTTCCCCCGTCAAGATGCGTTGAGCCGCAAACTCATGATCGACAGATTGCAGCAGGACATCGAGGGGGCGCAATTCAAGCCCTGGGAGATGCCCGTGAATCAGATGAACGGTCCGCATCTGGGACTGCCGGACCTCATTGTGCTGACGCCTTTCGACACGGTTGCGGACTACGAAAACTACCTGGCCCGGTTGCGCCAGATCCCGCGCTTTTTCGACCAAGTGACGATGAACATGCGGCAGGGCATGCGAGATGGTCTTATGCCTCCGCGCTATCTTCTCGAGAAAGTCGCGGCCGAAACCGAAGATATCGCGGGCAAGACAGGTGGAAGCAGTCCGTTCGCCAAGCCCGTAAGAGAGTTTCCCTCCGGCGTTCCTGGGCCGGAGCAGAAACGGTTGGGGGACGCCATTCTGGCCGCGATCGATGACCAAGTGGTTCCCGCATACCGGCGCTTCGCCGCCTTCGTTCGCGACCAATATGCTCCCCATGGGCGCAGCGACCCGGGCGTTTGGTCGCTCCCGGACGGAGCCGCTCGCTATCGTTATGCCATTCGCCGCATCACCACGACGGACCTGACTCCAGATCAGCTGCACGAACTCGGACTCCAGCAAGTCCACGAGATCGAAGCCGAGATGCTCGCGGTCGCCCATCAGCTCGGGTTCAAGGATCTCGCCAGCCTCAACGACCACATCAAGAACGATCGGCGTTGTTACGCCACCTCCGGCCAGCAACTGCTCGATTTATATGCGAATTATGTGCGTGACATGGAACCCGAGTTACCTAAACTCTTCGGTCATCTGCCCAAGAGCAAGCTCGCGGTGATTCCTATGGAGGCTTCGCGCTCCAAAAACGCCGTGCCCGCCGATTACAGCGAGGGTACTGCAGACGGTTCGCGCCCGGGCCACATCAACGTCAATGAATGGGATCCCGAGCACCGCCTGGTTCTGAACGTCGAAGCTATCGCGTACCATGAGGGTATTCCTGGGCACCACCTGCAGCTTTCCCTTGCCCAGGAGATCGAAGATCTGCCGGCGTTCCGCCGACACGCCGGCTACACCGCGTTCGTCGAAGGTTGGGCGCTGTACGCCGAGCGTCTGGGCAAGGAGGTGGGCGCTTATCGCGATCCTTACAGCAACTACGGACGCCTGGAGAACGAAATGTGGCGCGCCATCCGCCTTGTCGTCGACACCGGCGTACACGAAAAGCGTTGGTCCCGGGAGCAGATGGTCGACTACTTTCATCGTTACACGGCGATGGATGAGCCCAACATCCAAAGCGAAGTGGACCGTTACATCGCATGGCCCGGCCAGGCTTTGGCCTACAAACTCGGACAACTTGAGATTCTGAATCTCCGCCAAGAAGCCCGGGACAAACTCGGCGACAAGTTTGATCTTCGCGCCTTCCACGATGCCGTGCTGGGAAACGGGGCCCTGCCGTTGGACGTGTTGCGGGCAGAAGCGAGGGCATGGATTAATAATCAGAGGCCGTAGCCCATCCCGGAAGGAAGCGCCCATGGAAGAACGATGTGGCAGAAGTGCAAAGGCCTCGGCGAGACTCGCCTTTGCCCTCTCTCTGATTACCCGGGAGAGTGACTATCAGCGAGAGCAGGCGGATTCTGCTCAACAATGCGCCCGCCGATTGCAGGTCGATCTTGAAATCCTTTACGCCGACAACGATGCCATTCAACAGAGCCAACAACTGCTGGAGGTAATTCAGAACCGTTCCTCTGGGGTAAACGCGTTGGTCTTCGAGCCTGCGGGCAATACCGTGTTTCCGCAAGTCGCGCGTGCGGCCGCAGCCGCAGGACTGGGCTGGGTGCTGATGAATCGCAGCGATGCCTCGATTGCCGAACTCCGCAGCCAGTACAACTTGCCCATCTGCACGGTAACGGAAGACCACGCAGGAACCGGTCGAATCCTGGGGCGACAGCTAGCCGTCCTGCTGCCTGAGGGGGGTACGGTTCTGTGTCTTCAAGGGCCTACCGCCAGCCCGGTGAGCGCATGGCGATTAGAGGCGATGAATGAAACCAAGCCGGCCAATATCGAGCTCAGGTTTCTGCGCAGCGTCCACTGGACGGAAGAAGGAGGCTACAAGGCGGTCGCGGCCTGGCTGCGGCTTCCCACCTCCCATGATACCGATATCGTTGCCGTCATGGGACAAAGCGATCTCATTGCGCTCGGTGGCTACCGCGCTTTCAAGGAAAACACCGCCGGGAAAGAAAGAGAGCGCTGGCTGAGTCTGCCATTCCTCGGGGTAAACCGCCTAAAAGCAGGCCAAGAGGCGGTGCAGCGTGGCACCTTGGCATCTACGGTGGTAGTACCCCCGAGCGCGGCTGTGGCCATCGAGGCGCTGGTTCGCGCCTACCGCGAAGGAGTTCGGCCGCCGGAATCGATACTCGTGACCTCGCAATCCTCGACCTGGGAACGTTAACTCCGCGAAGAAAAACGTCGCCATAGATCCGGGCGGCAAATGTCGAGGAGACGACGCAAGGCAGATTGTCCTCTCCTATCACCGCCGCTTCCGCTGGCATTTGACATCGAACTTCGGCCGCGCGGGCCCGCAGCAGTAGGTTGACTTCGCGGCGCAACTAAGCTCCCTAAGCCATAGGCCGGCCGCGGGATTCGCCCAGCGCAAAAGCCTTGACAGTTGTATATCGCATATTGTATACAGCATTTGGTTTTGAATTCGAAACACGCTTTCGCCGTTTCTCCGGAGCAGAA
>JASHSL010000187.1 GCA_030040855.1 Terriglobales bacterium | reverse complement strand
CGCGCTCTCGGCTCTGCTGGTGAGCTGGCCTTCGCTACCAAACTGCCCGGTCACATCGTCCCCGTCGAAGTCTCGCCCGGACACGAATACATGATTCACCGCCACGGCTTTCTCTGCGCCACCCCGCAAATCCAGATTAGCGTTGGCTTCCAGCAATCGCTGGGCGCAGGCATCTTCGGCGGCGAGGGCTTTCTGCTCCAGAAACTCAGCGGACAGGGAACTGCCTGGCTCGAACTTTCCGGGGAACTGGTCGTGCGCGACCTACAGCCCGGTGAAACTCTGCGAGTTCACCCCGGTCATGTCGGGGCGTTTCAGGCCAGTGCTTCATTCCAGATTACAACCGTGCCGGGCATCAAGAATATGATCTTCGGCGGCGATGGAATTTTTTTGGCCACCCTCACTGGCCCGGGAAGAATCTGGCTGCAGACCTTGCCCATCGCTAAGCTGGCTCACGCAATCGACAAATATTTGCCCCATGAAGCTTCGAGAAAAGCCGTGGAGGGCGGTGCCGTCGGAGGAATTGTAGGTGCCATGCTGGACGGCATGAAATGAGCCGAGCCGGCGACGATGAAAAGGGCAGTTCGGCGAAATGCCGCTGCCATATAGAGAACAATCAGCGGCATGCTCTCGGTTCGTATCGACTTGAGTCTAGAACTGGAGAAGGTGTTTTTGTGTTTGGAAACGTGCTCCGCCGATTTCTCTGTCACAAAGATGCGGCACGGTTCAGTAGTTGCGGTTTGCGCCCGTGTCATACCGGCCAAGAGCAGGATGGCGATTGTTTTCGTGTTCTCCTCGAGAAATCAGGCCGGGAGATGGCCCGAATCGTCACTGCAATAAGCCGACTCCGAAGGTGTATTTTTCAGGACCTTGACGTCGTTGCTCAGAAAGAATAATGAAATTTGATCAGTAGCGATGACGTTCTGTGCTTAGGGGCTTGTTGGGGGAGTTGGACGTTGTGGACGTGCGTTTAACGGGCAGGTTTCGCCGCTGCCCTATCACTGGTGGCGCTCAATCGTTGCGCTTTGACCGTTTCAAAATACCCCGCCTCGGCCCAGCCCACCACGCCCTCCTTGGTCTTTACCTTAGCGCTGTAACTGTCACTGTAGAGGAGAATCACTTTCTCGCCGGGATGCACCACTCCCACGTGTACCCCCCCGGATTGTTCGGACGTTAGGGTCAAGTCCCAGCTCACATCCGTTTGGACATAGAGCAGGGGCGGCTTCGCCGGATGAGGTTTTGGGTACGCGCTGGGAAACTTTTCCGCAATCGTCCTTTGAATGTCCGCGGCCTGCACCGTCTCAGGAAATTCTGTGACGGTGCCGTCCGGCATGCGCACCGGCAAGGTGGGCGGGTAGAAACAATTGTTGGAAAGATCGACGTCGACTAGGTCCAGATCGGGATGGACGGTACCTTTCTCCGCAGTATTCTGCTCCGCACCGAAGTCCGTCCACGGCACCGTTGTCCGGCTACAGGAGACAAGTTGGGGATCTGTTTCGCAGGCTTGGGTTACGTCTTGACCGGGAAAGCGCGCGATGCAGGCGAGCACTGCTCGCCTATTGTCGGCCGCGATTCTGCGCTCCCGCCGCAGATCTCGATACTTACCCCATGCATACCAGCCACCGATCCCAACAACCACGAGTGCCACGGGCACCAACGTGGCTCTGGCAACGTCACGCCACAAATCATGCTCATCGACCAGATACAGCAGAAAAATTAAGAGTAATGCGATTCCGAGACTCACGATGCTATCCCCCGTCTTTGAACAATGGTGGTGCCAGGAGAACTCACCATCACGACTGTTCGAGTAGTGTCAGCAGCAGTCTTGCGCGCAATCATTTCTGTCCTCTCGTCTCGAGTTGCCTGTTGGGGAAAGGCGGCGAGCAAAGCTTTGATTGCTTGCCTAAGCTCTTCTCGTCCGTTCGGCCTTGCTGACAATTTCAACAGTCTGCGATTTGCAGAACTAAGGCACCTGGGCAATCCTGGGATATTCATTGTCCGTCAATTTTATTTTTTGACGGCGAAAATCTTTGGTAACTAAACAGCGAGGAGCGTAACTGTAACCCTCGGGCTATCCCTATGGTAGGAAAGGGGGAGTCCGGCCAAGTCTCCCGCGGCACAGTCGCGGTATGCGAAGCTCAAATTCAACGCTTTCATCGTCCACCCCTTAGACTGGTAGAGCTTCGCGACCTCGTATTCAGTTGTTACCGGGCGGACCGTCGCTTCTTTCCACTGGGTGCGAAAGATGAGCGGGTGTAGTTCCGTTCCGCCAATCGCCAGCCCCAGATACTCTCGATGCGAATGACACCTTCACTCTGCCTGCGATGGCTACGGCAAGGCCTGCCTGCCAGGGCTCATCCCTCATTCCGTGCGGTGAACTCCTTCACTGTCAATCCTGTAGTCCGTTATAGCGGACCGGGAGCCGGCAGCAAGGTGTCGCCAACCTGTGGTGCACTTCTGATTGTTAAGATCGCAGCCAGGGAGGAATTTTGACTGCCGCGCCGTACTAGAATGGGAATCAAGGTTAGACCTAGTGTTGAATTCGGTAGCCAGTTAGTATGCGAAAAGGGAGGAACTATCGTGTCCCAACCAGCCATTCGCCAAGCCACGGAAAGACCCGAGCAGCAGTTCCGTGAAGGGCAAACTCACCGGGAACTGGCGAACATCCATGCGTCTCTCGAAAGGATTGCCCAGATCCTCGAACAAATCAACAGCGCCATGCAAAAAATCGTGGAGGGACCTTAAGCCGCTCGGTCGCATGGGAAGAACTCGGTCACACTCCGGATTTTTTGGCCTATCCTTCTGGTTGCACCTCGTGGGTTTATGAGCCGTAGGAGTAAGGTTCCCTTGAATGGCACGGCGTGTCGGAGCCACGGTCACAAAGGACGACGCAGTGCTGCGCCGTCGTACTAAGAAGCGAGAGCCTGCTGGTCGTGTTCTCATGATTCTGATCCTCGTGCTGCTGTTCGTGTTCTTAGTGCATCGCACTCGACAACAACAGCGAGGTGTTTCCCATCCTGCGCCCGCCGCAACTCATCCTTAGCGCATCGTCGACCTGCGCAGCTCCATCCCGCTTGGCTCATTCTTGCGTGCAAAGGCGGCGGGCCCGTGCGGGTAAACTTAACGCTGAAGTCGTTGCCTAAGGATGATCGCGGACTATTGTGGGGCAAGAACGACTTCGCGAGCGCTTCTTGCTCTCTCTTCCAATCAGTTGCCATCCATTCCTTGTAAGCGCTATCCATCCCGGGCTTAACGCGAAGGAACTGAATTTCCCACACGGTTCCGCTGTGGTAGGGACGCGCGATCTGAGCGTGCACCGACAAACCGAGTAACGCCAATCAGACCGCGCCAATGCCGTTCCCAATATTGTCGTGTTCATTTGTGACCACCTTCTGCTGAGCAAGGTGCAGTGACTGCCCTATCAACGTCGAGCCGATCGCTTCTCCTCTTCCCGTACATCCACCACCGGGAATCGTCTTGTGCTGTGCCACCTCTGTTAGGCCGCGTACAAGATGCTGGGCACCCTAATCGGGTGTGTTCAGACTGATTCATAGTTGCTTCCGCTGCCGACCACGCCAACCGAACGGTCGCGCGCTTCTCCTTTGAGCCGAACCACCAAGTACCAAACGATGGCGGCATTCAGCACCAGCACGGCCGCCCTCGGAAGTGTGAGCCGATGCCAGAGCTCATAGATCTCCAGGGGCAGCAGAGAGCCAGTGATCAAGACGGTGACCCACTCTCCCCACCGCTTCAAAGTCCAGAGACCAATGCCTTCGGCCAGAAACAGTGCGGCATAGACAAACGCTCCGATTCCGAGCTCATGAACCCGCCGCGGTGTGATGTGGGTTGTTCGTGCGAGTGCCTGCATGACAAAGTGATTGCCGGGATTGAGGTGATACTTGCCGACGAGATCGTCCGCGTAGGCAAAGATGTCTTTGTTCTCAAGGCGGAGTGCCCCAATCCCGGTTGCCATCAGCAGGGTCGCTTTCATGAATTTGAAGATCGCGATCGTGCGAAGCAGCAGTCGGTGAGAGTCAGATCTGGGCATGGAACGAGAATCAATTCTTCAATCGGGCGCACCAGAGTGACGGAGGCCACTGGCTCACAAGCGGTACGCCTCTTGCACAAAGTTAGGGTCGCTCCCCCGTCCGCAGGCGAACTTCAATCCCGTCCAGGACAGGATCGAGGTCGGCCAAGGTGTCGATTACGTAGTGCGCACCGGCGTCCAACAAGTGTCGATGAGCCTTCCGCAAGCGCTCTGCAGCTTCCCCCGACGGCAAGGCACACCACTGTTCTTCCGTCAGTCCAATCATGTTTCCGGTGCGGGCGACCGCAACGGCCCATGTGCCTGCATTGAGCCCCTCTTCAATATCGCTGATCGTGTCACCCACCTTGACCATCGCTTCGAGCGGGAAAATCTGCATGCGAACCGCGTTCTCATATAACATCCAAGGAAGAGGGCGTCCAGCTCCCACATCATCCGGGCAGAGGGCACAATCGGGCACATAGCCTTGGCTGGCCGCATGGGGCAGCAGGACTTCGAGCAGAGGACGTGTATAACCGGTCGTGCTGCCGATTTTGAGCCCGCGTTTGCGCAAGCGTTGCACCGCGTCACTTACTCCAGAAATCACCGACGAGCACTCCACTAGGCATTTCATCTGTTGCGGCAGAAAATCGGCGAACAAATTCTCTACCGTATCTTCCCCCGGGGGCTGGTGATAACGTCTTTCCCACTCTCGGGCGATGCGCGGATGGCGGAGCAGGGAGCGGATGTGGTCTTTCTTAAGAAGGCCCATGTCGCGTCGAGCTTCGTCTTCGGTAATCTCTATTTCCCGGTCAGCGAAGATCCTCTGCAGCACGCGGATGGGTGCCAGGCTGCCGTGGTCGACGGTGGTGCCGGCCCAGTCCAGAACCACAGCCTGCAGCCCTGCGCGGTAGGGTCGGTTCACACGGTTCATGGGTGAGTGACGGCGTGCGACAAATCGACCTGCATCTCACGGAGCACCCGCCGGATCGCGGCTACAAGCGCTCTTATGTCCTGTGGAAAGATGTGTCCGATGGTGCCAACACGGAAACAATCGGCCTGGCTCGCTTTACCGGCGTAGATCACAAAGCCCAATTCGCTCAGCCGCCGGTAGAAGCTGGGGAAGTCAAAGCGCTCATGCGCCGGGAGGCGGAACGATGTGATGATGTGGCTCTGGTGCTCGGGCGCAAGATAAGCATCAAACCCAAGCTCCGTCATGCCGTTCATCAACACCTGTTGATTCGCCGCGTACCGCGCAGCCCGGCCGGCTACCCCGCCTTCCGCTTCCAACTCCTGCAAAGCTTGCTCGAAGGCAAGCAGGGCATGGGTGGGAGGCGTGAAGCGGAATTGTCCGTCGTTTTCCAGTTCCCTCCATTGCGCCAGCAGATCGAGGCTCACACTGCGCGCGCAGCCTTCCGCCGCTAGCAGCAGATCGCGGCGAGCCAACACGAATGCGAACCCCGGTACCCCCTGAATGCACTTGTTTGCCGAAGACACCAGAAAATCGATCTGCTGCCCCGCGATGTCGATGGCAATGCCGCCAAAGCTGCTCATGGCATCGACCATGAATATGCGGCCTGCATTGTGCACCGTACGGCCTAGCTCGGCGATGGGATTCACAATCCCGGTCGAGGTTTCGCAGTGGACGGTTGCGACGTGGGTAATGGCTGGGTCTTCCGCCAGTGCTCTACGCACGCGCTCGACCGGAACCGGAGTAGCCTCTTCGAAGACCATGGTTTTGCACGAGATGCCCAGCACGGTGGCGATCTTTGCCATGCGATGACCGTAGGCTCCGTTGATTGCAACCAACAATTTTCCGCTGCTTGGAACCAGAGACGACAGCACCGACTCGATGGCAAAGGTACCGGAACCCTGCATGAGGATGGCCTCGTAGGAGCCATTGGCAACCTGACCCAGCTCGAGCAGACGACGGCGAATGTGGCTTACCAAAGACACGAACTCTGCGTCGCGCGAACCCAGATCGCGCAGCATGGCTTGTTTGACGGTTTCGCTGGTGGTAAGAGGGCCGGGCGTGAACAGAAGTTTACTCTGGCTCATCGATCGGGTTCCTCGGAAGGCGACAGAAAACCAGCCGGCAAGTTCGAGTCTGCAGGATGTACCCAAGAGATCTTACCAAACTTACGTGTGCACGGCGGAGAGCGAAAGCTGCTCTGGCTATGACCTTCAGAATTGGTAACGAAGGTGGGAGCGTTCCCGCTAGTGCCGAAACCGAGCAACGTTGCTGTCGAAACTCCAAAGCCAAATGGTTGCTGACGTTGACTTGCCCCAAGCGGTGACCTATGATCCCCACACATGACGGACGCGAAGATTCTGACCGGGGCCATAATCTCCCATTACAAAATCATCGGCAAGCTCGGCGGCGGAGGCATGGGAGTAGTGTACGAGGCTGAGGACACGAGCCTAGGGCGCCATGTGGCGCTAAAGTTTCTCCCCGAAGAGCTGGCGCGCGATGCTTATGCGCTCGAACGATTTCAGCGGGAGGCCCGGGCTGCTTCTGCGCTGAATCATCCCAACATCTGCACGATTCACGAGATCGGCGAGCAGAATGGGCGCTACTTCATCGTAATGGAACATCTCGAGGGCCAGACGCTCAGGCACCGCATCGAGGTCAAGCCGCTGAAGACCGACGAGCTGCTGGAACTTGCGATCCAGATTGCCGACGCACTGGACGCAGCCCACGTGAAGGGCATCATTCATCGCGACATCAAACCTGCCAATATCTTCGTGACCGTTCGCGGGCAAGCCAAAATTCTGGATTTCGGGTTGGCGAAGCTGGCCGCGGGCCCGCAGCGCATCGGCGAGGTCACAGGTGCCGGTGGCGCGCCCACCATGAGTCCCGAGGACCTGCTGACCACCCCAGGCACGGCTCTGGGCACCGTCGCTTACATGTCGCCTGAGCAAGCACGTGGAGAAGAGTTAGACGCGCGCACGGACCTGTTCTCCTTTGGTGTCGTGCTGTACGAGATGGCAACTTCGCGGCAGGCCTTTTCCGGCGGAACCTCCGCGGTCATCTTCGATGCCATTCTGCACAAGACGCCGCTTTCGCCGCTACGCTTGAATCCGGAGCTTCCTGCTGAACTCGATCGCATTATCTGCAAGGCGCTCGAAAAAGACCGCGATCTTCGCTACCAATCGAGCGCCGAGCTCCGTAGCGACCTGAAGCGCTCGAAACGCGATACGGAATCCGGACGATCGGGAACCTCTTGGTCGAGCGTGGCGGATCTAAGTGTACCGCCCTTAGGAAAGGGCGCGCCGAAGATAGAAACCGAGAAAACGAGGTTTGCGCGTAAGGCTTACATCGGCATAGCCGTTGCCGTCGTGCTTGTAGTTCTGGCGGGGTTGGGCGCGTATTACCTTCGAAGCCGATCGGGCGGTCCGGCAAAGATCGTTCAGGTCAGCCACTGGAACAAACCCATGAACGGCGCGATTCTTTCTCCCGACGGCCACACGGTGGCGTTCACCTCACCGGTCGCGGATTTCGACCAGGTTTTCCTGATGCTCGTTTCCGGCGGAGAGCCGCTGCAGCTCACGACCGACTCGGTAAACAAGATTGTGGATAGCTTTTCCTCGGATGGCACCCAAATCTATTATCATCTCGACTCCGCCGGAGGAGACATTCGCAGTGTGCCGACGCTCGGAGGCGCCTCGACCTCGCTGACACAAGGATCGGGCCTGACCCCATCTTTCGATGGGAACTCCTTCTATTTCATCCGCGGCGGGCTCCGCGAGAACGCCGTCTATCGCAGGTCGAAGGCGGGGGTGGCGGAGGAGATGATCTTTCGCGCTGCCGAGGATGTTACTCCGCTAGCCGTCCTGCCGTTTCCCGACGGGAAGGATGTGCTCATCACCACCGGAAATGACATCATCCTTGGTTCCGCGAGCGTGACTCTCTACCGGGTCAACATAACCACTCGTGCTTCCCAGAGAATCGGCGAAGTGTCCGGAAGCCCGACTGGCCTGGTCTGGGGGGATGAAGGCAAAACCCTGCTTTTCAGCCGGACGGTCAATGACGTCACGAACATTTGGCAGTACCGTCTCGCCGACGGCAGCTTGCAGCAAGTAACTTTCGGCGCCGGTCCTGATTTATCACCGATGTCCGCCCCCTCGTTGAAGGGACTTTATTTTGTCAATGGAAGGCGAGCCGGTGCCCTCACGGTTTACCACACACAGACCAAGCAGTCCTTCGACTTGGTCGATGAAGAGGCCACTCAGCCCGCCATCTCCTGGGATGGACATCATGTCATGTACATAACCCTTTCGGGCAACGCCCAGCAGGGAGATCTCTGGGTTTCGGATATTGACGGAAACAACCGTGTGAAACTTGCCTCGGGTACGGAACTGATAACGGTGACATTTTCCTCGGATGGTTCGAAGGTTGTGTTTGCCGATAGGGAGGGAGGTGCGGTGAGAGTGTATGTTATTGGAATCGATGGCACCGGACTGCGCCAGGTACGCTGGTCCGGAGCCTTGGGCGGTTATGGAGCGCCAAGTCCCGATCCGAATTTCTTTTACCTCGGTGGTGAGGAGACCGATTTATCGAAGCTCACCATTTGGAAAGTGACTGCGGACGGCTCCAGCGTCGAAAAATTGGTGGACAATTGCGGGGCGGTCTGGGATGCTTCGCCGGATGGACATTATCTGGTTTCATCACTGAATACGGGAACACAAACTTTTGGCATCAGTGAATTCGAACTCGCCGATCGCAAGTGCACCCCGATCCTGCCGCAGGTGACCACACTTGTCGTTCGCTTCTCTTCCGACGGCAAGGCCATCTTGTACTTAGCTGCCTCCCGCGGCGAGACGACAATCTATCGCCAGCCCTGGCACGACGGGAAGCTCTCCGGGCCTGCGCAAGTGGCCGTCAAGCTCCCGTTTGCATTCCGTCAGGGCTATTCCGGCAATGCGTATGATTTTTCCAAGGACCTTTCCACCGTCATTTATGCGCGCCCGGGCGGCCACGCCGATCTGTACCTGCTGAGCCAGAAATAAATCCGGATCCCGAATGAAAGGAAGCGATTCCTTGGCCGAGCGCGGGCTCCTCATAGCGCCGTGTGCCCAGGAGTTCGCTCTATGACGCATCCACTGTGGCGGCGTGCTCTATAATTCTGAGCGAAAGAGGCTGTCTCCGGCGCCTTGCGCCGCAAACTGTTTGCAGAGTGAACCTTAGTGGCGGAAGAACCAAAGCTCCGCAGCGACTTTGGCGATTATCTAAGCCAAGCCGATGATCGTCTATTCCGTGCCCTGTTGCTTTTCAAGCGGCGCTAGCGATGATTGCAAATGCTGGCAAAATGCTCTGGGAGGGCATCGTTCATTGGACGCTTGCAACCGAGACACTGCGGGTGTTGGACGACCTGCTGGTGGTCCTGATGCTGGTAGAAATTCTGCATACCGTGCGCATCTCGATCCATTCGCATCTTCCGGTTGCCGAACCATTCCTTATCGTCGGACTGATTGCCTCGATTCGCCGCATCCTGGTGATCACCTTGGAAGCGGGCCAGCCTCACCAAGGGTGGAACGTGATCGACCGACGGCGCGAGCATATTTCGAGCCACTATGCTTGAGCTTGGCCTGTTGGGGCTACTCGTCCTCATTTTGGTATTTTCCATCACCCTCCTGCGGCGAACCGTTCCCTCCCCGGAAAGCTAGGGCCGGTCATCCATGTGCTGTACTCGAGTACCGAGCCCGTTGCGTCAACTTTCATTGGGTCAACCGCCATTATCGTGACGAGGGGCTACCGATTGCCCTAGAGTAAACAAGGTCCCGGGTGCAAAAGAAATGGCCTACGAGGACAGCCCCAATGGACTGAGTCCTTCGTAGTGGTTCGGCCCTAAAAAGAAGAAACCGGCGCAAACAATCGCCGGTTTGCTTGGGAGACCAACGTCGTCCTTTTGGACGCGGGGATTATAGCCTTCAACCATGCGCGCATTTGGTACCCGCAGGAATCGTCGGTTTTCCGTCGAGCCTTGACCGCTGTTATAGGAACGACAAAAGGTGTCGCGCGCAGCACGGGGCTTTGCTGAGGGAAAAGGAATCCCTTGCCAGCTATCCGATGAATCTGATGGATCATTCAATTCCTTCAGCCTCTCGGTCGAGTCCCTGTCGCCGGCGGCCGAGCAAGCGTCGCCCAAGCTGTCGTACATTCGCGTGCTCGACTGGCGCTTCCCTGGAACTTCATTGAGGGCTGCCCATTGCACCTGCGACTGAGTTTCCGCTCGAAGAAATCGCAACGGCATCAGTGATTATTCCGGACCAGATCTGCAGGCCGGTACTGCCTACCGCCCTTAATGATGAGCTCGATCTTGCTTGCATTTCCTATGTCGAGCAGTGGGTCCGCCTCAACGATCAACAGGTCAGCTAATTTGCCGGGCTCAACCGCTCCGAGCTCCTTGTCTTTGCCAAGAGCTTCCGCCGCGGTCAGCGTCGCAGCCCTGAGCGCTTCGACAGGACTCAGCCCGGAATCCACGAGCAACCGCAGTTCATGATGGAGGCCATAGCCGGGAACCAGAGTACCCAGCCCCGGTCCGTCTGTTCCAGCAATGATCCTTACACCTGCACGACTGCACATTCTCACGAATTCCTGTCTTTTCTTGAACCCATCCCGAGCCGTCTGCTTGAGGTTGGCCGGCACCTCGAAGAGTGGGCTCTGTTGCGATTCCGCAAACTTGACCCATTCCTGGGGAAGGGCCAAGTTGTTCGGGTTTTTCTGTTGCTCCTCTGGCCCTAAGACGAAGTCGGACTCATCGACCGTCAGCGTCGGGTCCAAGAAAACCTGGCTCTCGGCTAGATGGCGGATGAGCTCGCTGAACTTCGGTGAGGCCAGATCAAACCTTTCCCACAGCAGAGGTTCCCGCTGGCCGAGGGGAAGAAAGTCGATCTGATTGGCCGTCTCGATAGGAAGCATTTCCCGCCCCGTAACGCGAATATGCTCCAAGCTCTTCATGCCCAGGTCGACCGCCCTGGTCATCGTCATCGAACGTGGAATATGTCCAGCAACAATCAAGCCGCGTTGTCTCGCGGTCTCTATGATTTCCTTGAGCACAGGTTCGGTGACATTGTTATAGACCTTGACAAAGTCGACTCCCTGATCGGCAAGAAAATTGACGGCGCTATGTGCGCGTTCCGGAGTGTCGACCATAAAGCTCTCACCGGGCCAGACCGGGGGATTGCCGTCCAAAAGCGGGCCGGAAAAAAACAGCCGGGGCCCGGGAATCTTTTCCGATTCGATCTGCTCGCGAAGGAGCCGCAGCAGCGATATATTGCCTCCCGGGGATCGAATCGTGGTTACTCCTTGGGCTAGATACAAGTTGACTGGTGCTTCCGGAGAGTTGCCAGCGTGAGCGTGCATATCCATCAGACCGGGAATCACCCATTTTCCCGCCGCGTCCACTACCTGGGCTTGCGAAGGAACCGGGATTTCGGCGGACGTTCCTACGCGTGCGATCTTGTCCCCTTGAATCACAATGACACTACCGGGACTCTCCTTTCCGGTGCGTACGTCAATCAGGGTCGCGTTTACGATGGCAACGTTGGTACTTGCGGGGGTTGAAGTGGGAGGGGGTTGTGTTCCGCCGAATGTGAGTGGCGTCAGAAGAATAAGAACGGGCAGCAACCTTAGATTCAAGACTTCCTCCTTGCGATCGGGCAGATCTGCGTTCGACCTCGGTTCGAACGTTGCCCTACGGTGTTTCCCTTCGCTCAGTATCGCGAAACACCTACTACCGACAAATTCGATTGGGATTGTTCCCGCTTCTCAGGCCGCGTCTCGCTACGACTCCAGGAGGACTTTGCCGCGACCCGAACGAGAACTGCCCAAATGACAAGATGAAGATACAATAGCTGGAGTTCACGCCACGTCATTTGTAACAGAACTTCATTCGTGTGATCTATTTTCACTGCGGGGGTCTGGAACTGGCTCCCTGACCTACCATGAAAGGAGAAGGGGCAGAGTGGGGACCTAGAAATCGCATGAAGGCGATCGTGTTTTACCGCCACGGCGGTGTTGAAAACCTCAAGTACGAAGACGTCTCCGCTCCGACTCCGGGTGCAGATGAGGTGCTGATTGGGGTGAAGGCTGTTTCCCTGAATGGCTTTGACCCGATGATCCTGAACGGCACGACCTCGTTGAAGACGCCTTTTCCGATGAGCCCTGGGGGTGATTTTTCGGGAGAAATCGTTGCCCTGGGATCTTCCGTGGACAGCGGAGCGTGGCACGTCGGTGATCGCGTTTGTCCCTATCCATATATCGAGGGTCGGGGAATGATGGGCGAGACTCTCCCTGGAGCGTGCCGCGAACTGGTTACCATGCCGGTTGCGAACCTTTTGCGAATGCCGAAAGGGCTCTCCTTTATCGATGCAGCCGCGCTCCCGATTGCTTACGGCACGGCACTTCGAATGATGCAAACGCGTGGCGCGATCCGGTCGGGCGAGAAAGTGCTGATTCTTGGGGCCACAGGTGGAGTCGGGACTTGTTGCGTCCAACTGGCCGCGGCAGCTGGGGCCGAGGTGATCGCCTGCGGAAGTGCGGAATGGAAGCTAAGCCGGCTCAAACAAATCGGGGCCGCCCATGTCATCGACACGTCCAAGGAGGACTTCCTGAAGGCCGT
>JASHSL010000186.1 GCA_030040855.1 Terriglobales bacterium | reverse complement strand
TCGGTGCCAACATGAGCATCCCCATCTTTAATGGCTTCCTGTTCACGGCGCAAGCTTCGGAAGCAAACTTCAGGGCAAAGGCGGCGGCTGAGAGCGCTCGTGATTTGCGTGATGCAGTAGTCCGCGATGTTCGCACGGCCTGGCTGACAGCCACGACATCGTTTCAACGCGTCGGAGTCGCCGCAGAACTCGCGCGCGAGGCCGACCTTAGTCTAAGCCTCGCGCAGAGCCGTTATCAGCTTGGGTTAGGTTCGATCGTCGAGCTCAGCCAGGCACAGCTACAGCAGGCCGACGCCGCCATCGGATATGTGAACGCCCAGTATCAATACCGGCTGGCCCTCTCAACCCTGAACTTTGAGATCGGGGCACAACCGTGAAATCCCCGCAGGAGATTGGATTTGCGAAAATTACCTGATCAAACCACAGCGGGGAAAAGCTCGATTTGTTAATTTTTGATCACTTCTGCTGCAGCGGCGACCTCTCTCTGCTGCACTGCCGATCCGAGATGGGCGGAAGCCGCTGTAGCAGCGGCAAGGTATGGCTAGAGTCAGAAGGATAAGATAATAAGGTAAGAAGACGAGACACGCCGCTCACGAAGATATAATAATTCACTGGAGCCACAATGACGCCAAATCCAAGGTTGGCGCCCCGGTCTGTATCCGTGATCGTGCCTGCTCGCAACGAAGAGCTTGCTCTGAGCAGGTGTTTGCAATCCCTGGTTGCGCAACAAGGTGTGAATTTGGAAGTCATTGTGGTGGATGACGCTTCGACCGACCGGACGCGCGGGATCGCGGAGTCAATAGGGGGAGTGCGGGTGGTGGATGCTGGGCCGTTGCCCGTAGGCTGGAGCGGGAAGGTGAATGCCATGCTGGCTGGGGCTCGCCTGGCGCGGGGGGATTGGCTGCTATTCACCGATGCCGACACGGTGCACCGTCCCGGCTCGCTGGCTCGTGCCTTAGCGGAAGCTGAAGAGCATGGGGCGGCGTTGCTTTCCTATTCTCCCGCGCAGGAGTTGCGCGGGTTTTGGGAGAAAGCGGTGATGCCGGTGATTTTTGCGGAATTGGCCGCCACCTATCGCCCTTCGGAGGTGAGCGACCCGGCCTCAGGGGCGGCCGCGGCCAATGGACAATATCTGCTGATCTCCCGCGAGGCCTACGACGCGATTGGCGGGCATGCTGCCGTGGCCACCAGCTTGCTCGAGGATGTTGCCTTGGCGCGGGCAGTAAAAGCGTCCGGGCGCAATTTACGCTTTCGTTTTGGGGGCGATGCGGTCGGCGCCCGCATGTACCGCAGTTTCCGTCAGCTGAAGGAAGGCTGGACGAAGAATCTGATTCTGCTCTTTCCCTCGCCTTTCGTGTTAGCCCTACGACGACTGGGGGAGTTCGTCTTGACCGCCGGTGGCGTCGTCCTCGCGATCCGCTCCCTCCTCCATGGAGAGATGAAACTGGCCTTTGCAAGCGCGGTTCTGGTCGTCGGTTTGGGTACCGCGTTTGTCCGCCGAGTCGGCAAGGCGCATTTCCCCTGGGCGGGAAGCATGTTTGCCCTCCTCGGCCTGCCGATATTTTCGTATCTTCTTCTGCGATCACGCATCTTTCATAGCAAAGGCAAGGTCACTTGGAAAGGAAGACAGTGCCCGTCCTCGAGCTAGTCCCAGCGGGCGCCACGCGTGGGGGGAGATCGGCCGGATAGCGGCGCTACTCGATCATGGTCTACTTGACTCGCAAAGCCGAGTTTTCGGCGGCACACTACTACCACAATCCGGAGTTCAGCGCGGAAGAGAATCGACGCTTGTTCGGAAAGTGCAATAACCCCAATGGTCACGGCCACAACTACACTTTGGAAGTGACGGTCAAGGGCAGTATCGATCCCCGCTCCGGGTTTGTTGTCGATTTGAAGCAGTTGAAGGGTGTGCTGCAACGTGAGGTGCTCGACGCCATGGATCACCACTTTCTGAATAAGGAGGTGCCGGAGTTTTTCACCCGTGTTCCGACCACCGAGAACCTCGCGATTGCGATTTGGCAGCGCCTGGCGCCGAAGTTGACAGAAGCGCAGTTACATCGCGTCCGGGTGTATGAAACTCCGGACCTGTTCGTGGATTTCTACGGGGAACCATGAAGGCGTATCTAACGCGGCGGTACAGGTTTTCGGCATCGCATCGCCTGCATTGCGATGCCATGTCAGCGGCGGAGAATGCCATGGTCTATGGCAAATGCAATAACCCGTACGGTCACGGACACAATTACATACTGGAGGTGACGGTCAGCGGCTCGGTGGATGGGGCAACCGGCATGGTATGCAATCTCGCCGATCTCGACGGTTTCGTGGAGCAGGAGATCTTGGAACGCTTTGACCACCAGAACCTGAACACCTTGCCGGAGTTTCAGGAAGCGGTGCCCACGACCGAGAATCTCTGCATCGCTGCCTATCGGATCCTCGAGCACGGGTTTCGCCACGCCCATCTCGAAAAGGTACGCTTCGAGGAGACTATGATGAATTCGTTCGAGTACGCCGGAGGGGCGGAGCTGCGGCGCTAGCCTGCAGGGCAGGGTAAACGCTCCGGACAGAACCGCACAAGCGCGTAAGAGCGAAGAACCAGGGGGAGAAGTGGGAAAAACATCCATGGAAAATCCAACCGTGACCGGTGCCAGTTTTGAGGATCTGGTGCGAGAGATGATGATTCGGCTGGGCGAGGATCCGGAACGCGAAGGTCTGGCGCTCACTCCGAATCGCGTTCACCGGGCTTACGAGTACCTGCTGAAGGGGTATAAGGAAGATCCCGAGGCGCTGATCCGCAATGCCCTGTTTACCTGTACCTACGATGAAATGGTCATTGTGAAAGATGTGGAGATGTTCAGCCTTTGCGAGCACCACATGCTCCCCTTCTTCGGCAAAGTCCATGTCGCCTACATCCCCAACGGCAAGGTGATCGGACTGAGCAAGATTCCGCGACTGATCGAGATTTTCTCCAGGCGGTTGCAGATTCAAGAGCGCTTGACCACGCAAATTGCAGAGACCATTCAGAAGTCGATCGAACCCCAGGGAGTCGGAGTGGTCGTCGAGGCCCGCCACTTGTGCATGATGATGCGCGGAGTGGAGAAGCAACACTCGGCGGCGGTGACATCGTCGATGCTCGGCTGCTTCCGTGACGAACAGGAGACACGAACGGAATTCCTATCCCTCATCCGCAATCGCACGAATGGTCAATAGCAAGCGATCCGAGATAGGCTGGGCAGGAGATCAGCAGGGTCGCGGGGCTCCGGGAGTGCAGGGGATGGCTGGAGAAGGAGGTCCCTGGGCCAAGGCAAGAGAAGCGTTGCCATGATCGCGCGCGCGCCGTCCCGCAAAAGGTTCTGAGACCCAGATGGTGATCGATCCTTCCCAATGAAGCGCAAGCCTGCCCACTCGTCACTCGGCGGAAAAGTTGCACTCGTGACCGGAGGCAGCCGGGGCATTGGTCTGGCCATCGCACGCGCCTTGCATGGCGAGGGTTGCAAGGTGATCATCACTGCTCGCGACGAGCCCACGCTGAAGCGAGCGGCGCGGCAAGTCGGCAGGCCAGAGGCGATCCCCCTGGTTTGCGATGTGCGAGATCCTCAGCTCGTCCAGAAGATGTTGGCCGGGTTAGAAGAACGCTTCGGACGCTTGGATATCCTGGTAAACAATGCTGGGGTAGCCCACGCCAATCTCGACGTGGCGAAACTGCCCGTCGAGTCCTGGAACGAGGTTATCGCTACCAACCTCACTGGCATGTTCTTGGTTACCCGCGCAGCCCTGCCTTTGATGAACCCTGGCGGAGCCATCGTTAATAACCTTTCCATTTCGGCGACAAGAGTGTTTCCCGGGTCTTCGGCCTACAGTGCCGCCAAGCATGGCGCGCTCGGGTTCACCAACACGCTGCGGGAAGAGCTCCGCGAACGGGGCATTCGGGTTATCGCCCTATTCCCGGGGGCGACGGACACGGAGATCTGGAAGACGTTCTGGCCGGATGCCCCCCGCCCAAAGATGATGCCCGCCACGACGGTGGCCCAAGCCGTGGTCTGTGCCTTGACGCTCCCAGCGGAGAGCACGGTCGAAGAGCTGCGAATCCTGCCGCGGGCGGGGGTCCTCTAGGAACAGGACAAATGCTAGAACGCATCAACCCCGGTGACACTCTGCCCGATGATCAGGGTGTGAATATCGTGCGTCCCCTCGTAGGTCTTTACCGATTCCAGGTTCATCATGTGGCGCATCAGCGGGTATTCGTCGGCCACGCCGTTGGCCCCGAGGATATCGCGGGATAAACGGGCACATTCGAGCGCCATCCAAACATTGTTGCGCTTGGCCATGGAAATGTGCTGTGGCTGAACTTTGTCCTTATCCTTGAGGCGGCCCACGTGCAATACCAACAGCTGAGCTTTGCTGATTTCACTGATCATCCAGGCCAGCTTCTCCTGCACCAGTT
>JASHSL010000185.1 GCA_030040855.1 Terriglobales bacterium | reverse complement strand
TGTAGGTGGAAATGGCCGACGCGGCGAAAGCGCCGACGATCTCGGAATAATTGAACTGCTTGCGCCCGGAATCCGAGCGGGTCACAAAAATCCGGCTGACGGCGTAGGCGGTGCGGTGGGTGAAGCCCCCGTTGAGCATCGTGTAATAGCGCGGATCCTGACGGAGCAGGATGGGCAGAAAAGCCCCGGTGAAATAGTTCTCGATGGTACCGTCGGCAAAATAGGTGGCATATCGCTTGCCGTAGCCGGCCGCACCTTGGCCATACGCCGGTTCGCTGTTTTCCGCCTGGCTGATCCCCGCTAGCAGGCCGTACCAGGGAATCTCGATGAAATCGAAGGATCCCCGGGTCACCACTTTCAATTTCTGCCCGGGGGTGAGTGGGGGCACATTCTTGGTTTCTACGGTCAGAAAGTTCGGCAGGGTATAGAAAAGCCGGTCGTTCGACGTGCCCGTCTGCTCCTGTCGTTCGATGTCGCTGGTTCTACTATTGTGGTCAGGTTTGCTGTCATTCTTGTCCTGCGCTTGGCTTGGCGGAGCTTGGGGAGCATCGGCCGGTGGGGTAGTTTGCTGAGCGGCCGCACCACCAGCCAGCAGGCTAGAAAGCAAAACGGCAAAAAGAACAGGACGGTAAGAATTGCCGTGTAAGAGAGTCTTCAAAATGATCGGATGCTCCTCATGCGGTGCCGGTCAAGGCCAGGAAAGCCCCAACCTTGTACAAAAGCTGCCGGGTTTCCCCCAAACCACCCTCCCAGGCTAACACCGGCACGGAGAGTGGGGAATGTTTCACGTTCCTCTTCCGTCCGACCAGCGACCAGCTGCTGCGGGCTGCCGAGAAGATTTCCGCCAAAGCAATTTTATCGTTAGCCAGTGAACATTCTCCTCCCTGTGCGCACTTCGAGTCGATGGCTCATCTTTGTTTGTTTCAGCAAGGATGGCCAACCGACCCCGGCGAACCAGGCGAAATCTCACGCTCCATGTCCGGCGCCGAAACGTTCTTCGCCTCCACCGCCTAGGACAAGAAATCATCCCCTGGCAACGCGCCAGAGAAAGCGAGCTACAGTTATGCCGTCGGAAGATTCTACTATTCGAAGCCGAATCCCTGAACGCGCCCGAAGCGCGCCTGTCAGCCCTGTTGGCTGTATTCTTACATGCGACGCAGCCCCGTTTCCATGCCGGCGGAAAAAAATTCTATGGTTCCGGAAAAGCGAACCTCTGCCCTTTTCGATGGAAAACAGTTCTCGGTGGAAACCCCGGTCGCCGCCTGATTGTTGCTAACCTTCACGTAAAATATTGTAAAGATCCATCCGCATGGGGTTCAGTTGAGGCAGGGCTGTGCCGGCGTTCACCGAGAAATTGCCGGCCTGCTCGGAATTCGCAGATCCAGGACGAATACGGTTTGACTCAGGAGTGTGAGTTACTCTCGCCGGGTGGCCTGATGCTTCAGCACGGCTGTGGTTCGGCCAGCGGAAGCGCGGACCTGCACCTGAATCCAATCGAAGAACTGGCCCGAAGAAGCCGCCCTTAACAGGGCTTTGCTGGTTTCGTAGCGCACCATCTCGACATTCGCAGGCATTGCCTTTTCCAGGCGGGCTCTTGCCGAGCTCGGGGTGAGCGTCTCATACGGAGCCAGCTGAAGGCGAACCGTACGCGAGCTCAACCGCGAAAGCCACTTTAGCGGATCCAGCGGTTCCACTCGCTGCAAAAATTCTGGGGTCAGGTACGCGGCCCGTTCCTCGTCGGGAACAAGAACGGACTTCGCCAGCCAGTCGGGCCAATCACCCCAAGGCTCGAGCAAGTCGAGCACTTTGATGCGCGCATCCACCGCTGCCGTGAGAATGGTGATGGCGCCACCGGAGCCGTCTCCGAACATACCGATTCGGTCCATGTCGATGTCACCCCGGCTAGCCAGGTAATTGAGGATCATCTGCACATCATGAACCGAGGTGGCTAAAGATTCCTCGAGCTCACTGATGAACCACTCTTTCATGGGACGGTCGTGATAGCGCTGCGAAGTCAAGGCCGATACGAAACCAATCGCTGCGGTCCCATTTTTGATCAGCAGCTTACAAAACTCCTGATCACGAAAGCGGTCGGTTTCCGAAGGGTACGTATAAAGATAAAGGATGCCCGGCGGATGCTTTACCTGCTTGGGTAACATCACGTAGAGATAGATAGGATCTCCTGGCCGCCACTGGACTTCAACGATCTCGCGCGTGAAGTCCGGGTAATTGTCTCGTTCTCCAACCACCGGCGGGAGGGCATTGAGAGTACTTCCCGCTAAGGAGGGTGAACTCCAATCCTCCTGAAATGCGGCAAAAGGGTCGACCCCGGATGGTCCCATCGAGCCAGGCCGAGTGGCGGGAGTTTGGCGGGTTCCCTGACCAGAAAACTGCTGGGCCAAGCCGGGCATCGCCAACACTGCCCAACAAAGAAAGAACCCGATCCCAGCCCGGGCGAAATTCGCAGTGTGGCGGTGCAAGGGAAACTCCTTCGATTTTGGGCCCCGCAAAAAGGGCGATGGCAGAAAACAAGGCAGGTGGCTGAAATTGAGGCCGACCTGCCTTGCTAGGGTCTTGCTTACTCGGCGCATCCCTTGGCAACGTTCTCGTGGGCACCGAGTACGTTTGTGGTGATCGGTTCAATGCAACCGCCGACATCGCCACCAGCTTCAGTCGATGGTTCTGTGAAGGGAACTCCGTTCGTGTCGGCGGTCAGGCCGACGCCGGGCACGACGAAGTGCGAACGGTAGAATTTCATGCCTTCATCGCCGCCTGCCGCCACATAGGGAACGAAGTCGGGCACGTAGAGGTTGACTACACTCTGCGCCGCTTTTACTAAGGCGGCGGCATTGGTTGCGTCAGCGCCGGTCTTGTTGGTAATCAGCCGCAGGAACGAGAAGGAGCGATAGGTTCCATTGCGGATGTTCGTGTACGTCGTATTGGCTTTGGCGGGGCAAGGCAATGCGCACACGGGCAGCTCGCCAGCCACATAGCCGGGAAGTCCGACCAGAGGATCAACGCC
>JASHSL010000184.1 GCA_030040855.1 Terriglobales bacterium | reverse complement strand
CACTCCGGCTGGTCGGCGACAGAGAGGGCCATATTAGGGCATCCTAAATCGTTTTCGGTCATCCCTGCCTACATGCCAGCGAGTCAACCACTTCGGGGGCAAACCCAGCCGCCGCATGGCAAAGTTCTCGGTGAAACTTGCCAGGCTGGGTGAAGCTTCCGGTGGTCTACTCCTTCGTAGCCTCCGCCGCCAACGTTTCGACGACTGCGATGTTTTGCAAAAGCGCCGAGGGAAAGCCGTGCCGCTCCTGCAAATACTCGGGGTCGTTGTAGCTAACCCAGACCTTGCCGTCGGCATCTTCCCAGATCAAAAGCTTGAGCGGCAGGTCGATCGCGCTGCTAGGTGCCGCAAGCATCAAGGGAGTTCCCGCTTTCGGGTTGCCAAAGAGTAAAAGCCTGGTGGGAGGCATTTTCATTCCCACCCTTTTCGCTTCTCCGCTGTGGTCAATCAAGGCAAACAGTGTAATCCCTTTCGATTGCAGAATATTCTTGACTCTTTCCACGGTTTCTTCGACCGAGTGATGGCTTGGCCTGGCGATGATTCCCTTGGTTGTTGTTGCGTTCATGGTTATCTCCTCGCTGTTTCTCAGGATACAAGGCCGTGGACGCAGACCAGGTAGATCGCCATCGCGAGTCCGAGCAGCGCCGGAAACCGAGCAATCAGCACCGCGTGGATCGACGGACGCGACGGCAGCGGTCCTCCCTGATCGAGCTCCCGCATCAGTCGAAGATGATGCCAAGCGGAGAGAAGATTCACGAGCACTCCCAGCGCGATCAGCGCGATGCCGATCACAACCACAGCCCCTACGAGGGGACCGACGGAGGGTGTTGGATGAACTGCAGCTGCTGCAGGAATAAACCGAATCGCGCCACGCCAAGACCAACTCCCATCAGGGCCAGGGCGGTGCGAATCCAGGCAGGAAGGTCTGCTCGCCAGCAGTCGGTCGGGTCTCCGCCTTGTTTCTGTTAACAATTTCTGAGCGACATGCCGGTCATCTGGCGGAGAAATTTTCCCAAAAATAAACCCTTCCCACCATCGATGGCCGGGTAGGCCGCATCGAACAGCCGGACCGTAAGAACAGCACGCTACGACCTGCAGGCTTCAAGCTGTCTCGACCGAACCCGGTCGAGCCTCTGGGACGGAATAACAGGAACGAGCGCGTTGAAGCATTCGAAGGCAAGGCCTACGCCGGGAGCAAATTTCGAGGCGTCTGTTCGTCGCGACGGCCGAGGTATACTTGAACGATTGCACCACCCCTTCCCTGTCGGGGCAGGTATGGGTTTATGGAGACATTCGAAGCAAAGGGTCGCTTGAAAACCTCACGACACACATTCCCATTACCCGCGACGTCGCTGGCAGCTACCACCTACGGCTTGAAGGCCTGAAACCATAAGGAGTCGTGTATGGCTTTCCCTGTCGTTTACCTGGCCCGGCACGGCGAAACAGCTTGGACAGTTACCGGTCAGCACACCGGCCTCACCGATCTGCCGCTTACGGAACAAGGAGAGCGCAATGCACGAAGGCTTGCTGAGCGGTTGAACGGCATCGCATTGCGAAGGGTGTTTACCAGTCCTTTGCGCCGGGCGGTGCGAACCTGCGAACTGGCTGGGTTCGGATCCGTAGCGGAAAGGGACCCTGACTTGGTCGAATGGAATTATGGCGAATACGAAGGCCGTCGCACCGCAGATATCCTTCGCGAACGCCCGGACTGGCAGCTGTTCCGTGACGGCTGTCCAGGCGGCGAATCGCCGCAGCAGGTCGCCGCAAGGGCCGATCGGGTCGTGAGCCGGGTGCGTGCAGACGCGGGGAACGTTTTGCTTTTTTCCAGCGGGCATTTTCTGCGGGTGTTGGCCACGCGCTGGATTGGGATCGAACCCATCAACGGCCGCTTCCTGATGCTGGGCACGGCGAGCCTGAGCGCACTGAGTTATGAAAACGGTCTCTCGCAGCCGGCCATTCGCTTATGGAACAACACCGATTATCTGCTCACCTCCGACGAGCAGAAAAGCGTCTTCGATCATGCGAGCACTGGCCGCCTGCAGCCAACGAGGTGACAGAATGAAAGCGACCCAACTTCTTCACGACGAGGGCCAGAGTCTGTGGCTCGACAACATCACCCGCGAGCTGCTCGACAGCGGCACTCTCAAACAATACATGGACGAGCTGTCGGTGACCGGGCTCACTTCGAATCCAACCATCTTCGACCATGCCATTAAAAATAGCACCACGTATGATGCGGCAATCGCTGAGAAGCTCCGCAAGGGCAAGTCGGGGGAGGCACTCTTCTTCGAGCTCGCCATGGACGATCTCACGCGAGCCGCGGACCTATTTCGACCCATTCATGAAATCACGAATGGCGTGGACGGATGGGTCTCGCTCGAAGTATCCCCCCTGCTCGCCTACGACACAGCCAGTACGCTGGCTGCCGCCCGACAGTTGTTCTCCCAGGCACACCGTTCCAACCTGCTCATCAAGATTCCGGGCACCGAGCAAGGCCTTCCCGCGATCGAGGAGGCGATCTTCGCCGGCGTGCCGGTCAACGTTACGCTCTTGTTCTCCCGCGAGCAGTATCTGGCTGCGGCGCACGCATTCTTGCGCGGCATCGAGCGCCGCATCAAGGCCGGTCTCAATCCCTACGTCGGATCCGTGGCATCGGTCTTTGTCAGCCGCTGGGATGTCGCAGTCGCTGACAAGGTGCCGGAGAAACTGCGCGACCAACTTGGCATTGCCATCGCCAAGCGTACCTACAAGGCGGCCAGCGCTCTGCTCAACTCACCCCGCTGGCAGCGCGTTTATAACCTCGGCGGCCGTCCGCAACGTCTGCTCTGGGCAAGCACGGGAACGAAAGATCCCAAGGCCTCCGATATTCTCTACGTCAAGGCCTTGGCTGCGCCTTTCACCGTGAACACAATGCCGGAGGGTACATTGAAAGCGCTGGCGACTCACCCAGATTTGGGCGAGATGCTGCCGACTGACGGCGGGAACTGCGAAGAAGTGCTGGCACAGTTCGCCGCAGCAGGCGTCGACATCGATGCTTTGGCGGCCCAACTTCAGGAAGAAGGAGCTGAGTCCTTTGTAAAGTCCTGGAATGACCTGATGTCCGTAATCTCGTCGAAAGCGGCCTCGCTTAACAAAAGCGCCCCGCTCAAAGCCGTCAGTTAGGCCAGGCAAAGCGCATGAAGCTGGTCGAGAGCAGGCAGCGAAAGCCGAAAGGAGCATAAGCATGGCAGCACCGGTTCAACCACTGGCAAAACGGTCGGCGCTCCGGCGGCCGGCGTGGAGTGCACTGGCATCGCATTACAAAAACGTTTCCAAGCTGCATCTGCGGCAGCTTTTCGCGGAGGATGCCAAGCGCGGTGAGCGTATGAGGGTTGAGGCCGTGGGCTTCTACTTCGATTACTCCAAGAACTGCATTACCGACGAAACGCTGAGGCTTCTTCTTCAACTCGCCGAGGAATCAGATCTGCGCGCCCGAATCGACGCCATGTTCCGCGGGGAGAAAATCAATGTCACAGAGAAGCGGGCGGTATTGCACGTAGCCCTGCGCGCCCCTAGAGGAGCTTCCATTCTGGTCGATGGAAAAAACGTGGTGCCCGAGGTGCATGCGGTGCTCGACAAGATGGCCGATTTCTCGGAGAAGCTGCGCAGCGGCGCCTGGAAAGGTCATACCGGGAAAAGCATTCGTAACGTCCTGAATATCGGGATCGGCGGCTCCGATCTGGGGCCGGTGATGGCGTACGAAGCGCTCAGGCACTACAGCCAGCGCGCCTTAACCTTCGGGTTTATTTCGAACGTCGATGGCACCGACTTCGCGGAGGCGACCCGGGATCTCGACCCAGCCGAAACCCTGTTCATCGTCTCCTCCAAGACTTTCACCACGCTCGAGACCATGACGAATGCCCGGAGCGCTCGTGCCTGGTCGCTCGCCGGACTGGGTGGCGATGAACGATCGGTGGCCAAACACTTTGTCGCGGTTTCAACGAACGCCGCGGAAGTGACCGCATTCGGGATCGACCCGGCCAACATGTTCGAGTTCTGGGATTGGGTCGGTGGTCGCTATTCCATGGATTCAGCCATCGGCCTCTCGACCTTGGTTGCCATCGGCCCGCAGAACTTCCAAGCTCTGCTCGACGGCTTTCATCAGATGGACGAGCATTTCCGCACGACCCCCTTCGAGGTCAACCTGCCGGTGCTCATGGGCCTGCTTGCCGTCTGGTACAACAACTTTTTCGGCGCCCAGACCGTGGCCGTCTTACCTTACGATCAGTACTTGAAGCGTTTCCCTGCCTATCTGCAGCAGTTGACGATGGAGAGTAACGGAAAGCACGTCACGCTGGAGGGAAAACCAGTGCCCTACGATACCGGCCCGGTCTACTGGGGCGAGCCGGGAACGAACGGACAACACTCGTTCTATCAGTTGATCCATCAAGGCACCCGTCTCATTCCTTGCGACTTCATTGCCTTTGCCAAACCGTTGAATCCGCTCGGCCGGCATCACGACATGCTGGTGGCCAATGTTTTTGCCCAGACCGAGGCCCTTGCGTTCGGCAAAACACGCGAACAAGTGAAGGCAGAGGGCACGCCGGACTGGCTCGTACCTCATCGAGTCTTCGAAGGCAACCGGCCATCGAACACGATTCTGGCGGAACGCCTCACACCAGACACCTTGGGCAAGCTGGTGGCTCTTTACGAGCACTCCGTCTTCACCCAGGGTGCCCTCTGGAATATTGATTCGTTCGATCAATGGGGCGTTGAGCTCGGCAAAGTTCTGGCACAACGCATCATTCCGGAACTTGAGAACAATGGCGAACCGGTGCTCAGCCATGACAGTTCTACCAACGCTCTGATTCGACGCTACCGCCGGCTGAGGCAATCACAGTGACCAGTCCTGGGCCTTCGGCTGTCGCCGCGGGCTGGGAGGAGGAATTGGTCGACACTGGGGAGAAAGTGCGGCGTCAGACCCCGGCGGTGTGCATCGCCAGGAAGAAAATCCGCGAGATGCGAAACCATTCGGTAAAACTCGCTCCCTCCATCCTGGCAGCCGATTTTGCGCGCTTGGGCGAACAGGTAGCCGATTTTGAGCGAGCGGGTGCGGATCGCATTCATGTCGACGTCATGGACGGACATTTCGTGCCCAACATTGCAATCGGAGCGCCCATCGTTCAGTCCCTGCGGCGGATCACACGACTGGCGATGGAGATACACATGATGATTTCGAATCCCGACTTTTTCCTAAACGAGTTCATCGCGGCTGGCTCCGACTTTTTTCTTGTTCACTGGGAGGATAACAACAACCTGCACCGTACGGTGGAGCGCATCCGGGCGCTTGGTAAGCGCGCCGGGGTCGTCATTAATCCAGCAACGCCCGCGGCTGTGCTCGAGGAGATTTTGCCAGACGTCGACGAGGTGCTGGTCATGACTGTCGATCCCGGCTTCGGACATCAGCAGTTCCTTCCCTCCACGCTGCCCAAAATCCGACGTGTATGCCAAATGATTGAGAGCGTCAAACCCGAATGTGAATTGGGGGTGGACGGAGGTATCGATGCAGCCACCGCTGGTTGTCGCGGCCGGGGCGAACGTAGTTGTGGCCGGGTCGTCGATCTTTGCCACCCACGAAGCGGTGGGTGACGCCATGGAGAGGTTACGTGCCGCGGTCACCGCGCGCAGCGCGCGTTGAACCCGGAATCTGCCATCGTTTTCAGAATAGGAGAACTCATGCAACTTGGAATGATCGGACTGGGAAGAATGGGTGCCAATATGACACGCCGCCTGATGAAGAAAGGACACAGCTGTGTGGTGTTCGACAAGTCGTCACAAGCGGTGAGCGAATTGCTCAAAGAGAATGCCGTGGGAGCCGATTCTCTTGCGGACCTGGTCAGACAACTGGTGCAGCCGCGAGTGGTGTGGCTGATGGTTCCCGCCGCGGTCGTCGATGAAATGATCGCGCAGTTGCTACCCCATCTCAAGTCAGGGGATATCTTGGTCGACGGGGGAAATTCCTACTACATTGATGACATCCGTCGGGCTGAAGAGCTCGCCCCCAAGGGGATTCACTATGTGGACGTAGGCACGAGCGGCGGAGTATGGGGCCTCGAACGCGGTTACTGCATGATGATTGGCGGGGAGAAGGATGTGGTCCAGCACTTGGATCCGATCTTTTCGACGCTTGCGCCCGGTCGAGGAGACATCCCGCGCACCCCGGGCCGCGAGAAGCTTGCCGGCACCGCGGAACAGGGCTACCTGCACTGCGGTCCAAACGGCGCCGGCCACTTCGTCAAGATGGTCCACAATGGCATCGAGTACGGGGTCATGGCGGCCTATGCCGAAGGGTTGGCAGTCCTGCGCTCGGCCAACGTTGGCAAGCAAGAGGGCAAAATTGATGCCGAGACTACACCCTTGCGCGACCCCAAGCACTACCAGTACGAACTGGATCTGCGGGACGTCACCGAAGTGTGGCGACGCGGCAGCGTGATTACATCCTGGCTGCTAGACCTTACGGCGGCCGTCTTGCTCGAGGATCCTGCCCTTGCCAAGTTTGCAGGCCGGGTCTCGGATTCCGGGGAAGGGCGGTGGACGATCAAAGCTGCAATCGACGAGGCGGTGCCGGCGCCCGTTCTCACCACCGCGCTCTACGAGCGCTTCAGCTCTCGCGGGGAAGGAGACTTCGCCAACAAGCTCTTATCCGCCATGCGCTACGAGTTCGGCGGACACCTGGAGAAACCTGCCGGCAAGTCAGAAGCTGCTTGAGGGATACCCATGACCCATCTTTCTTCACCCTCGGACGCACTCGTTTTCTTCGGCGCCACCGGCGATCTGGCCCACAAAAAGATCTTCCCTGCGTTGCAGGCGATGGTAAAACAGGGGCAGCTGAAGGTACCCGTCATCGGGGTGGCCAAGGCCGGTTGGAATCTCGAGCAGCTACGGGCGCGGGCGCACGACAGCCTGGAGAAATACGGCGGGGTCGATCCCGTCGCGTTCGAAAAGCTCATCGGCTTGCTGCGTTACGTGGACGGCGATTACCAGGATGCAGCCACCTTCGTGGCGCTGCGCAAGGAGCTCAAGGACTCCCGTCATCCCGCCCATTACCTGGCCATCCCGCCTGCCTTATTTGAAACCGTTGTGGAACAGCTGGCGCAATCGAATTGCGCCCGCGGGGCACGAGTCATCGTCGAAAAACCCTTTGGGCATGATCTGGCTTCAGCGCGGGATCTCAACCGGGTTCTGCTTACAGCCTTCGACGAAACCGCCATCTTCCGCATCGATCACTATCTTGGCAAGCGGCCCGTGAACAACCTGGTGGTCTTCCGCTTCTACAACGCCTTTGTGGAGGCATTTTGGAACCGCAACTACATCGACAGCGTGCAGATTACTATGGCCGAGGATTTTGGGGTACAGGGTCGAGGAGGTTTTTACGATCAGACGGGAGCTATTAGAGACGTGATTCAGAACCACCTGTTTCAGGTGTTGTCGAATCTGGCCATGGAGCCGCCCGTCCGGAACGACAGTGAGTCAGTACGCGACGAAAAGGTAAAGGTGCTGAAAGCGATTCCATCCATCGCAGTCGAGGATCTGGTACGCGGTCAGTTCCGCGGCTATCGGGACGAGCCTGGCGTGGCGAAAGACTCCCAGATCGAAACCTTCGCCGCCTTGAAACTAGCGGTCGATTCCTGGCGCTGGAAAGGAGTCCCCTTTTACATTCGGGCTGGTAAATGTTTGCCCGTGACCTGCACCGAGATCATGGCTAGGCTTCGCAAGCCTCCCACGCTGATTCCTGACAGTGTCTTGAAAGAGAACCATCTCCGGCTTCGCCTCAGTCCGGAGATCACGATCGCCATGGGAATGATGTCTCTTGCGCCGGGCGAGGCGGTTTCGCTTCAAACTGGTGAAATGGTGGCCAGCCGGTTTCCCTGCGCCGATGAAACGGATGCGTACGAACGGCTGTTGGGAGCCGCGATGGAAGGCGAGAGTACCATGTTTGCCCGCGAGGACTACGTGGAAGAAGCTTGGCGCATCGTGGATCCAGTGTTGAAGAAGAGCCCACCAATCTTTCGGTACGACTCAAAGACCTGGGGCCCCGCGGAGGTCGAGCGCGTGACCCCGCCGGGAGGCTGGTCCAACCCCACAGTCAGCCCGGAAGTAACGGCCGTCAAAGCAGCTTGAAAAATTATCGGACAATCTAAGTTCCGGTCTTTGCCAGTTGGATTCCGCATGGAGTGAGGACGGGAGGCGATGAAAATTGAAGTTTTTGCCGATGCCGAGTCGGTCGCTCGACAAGCCGCTGCCCACGTCGCCACGGAGGCGAGGGCCGCTGTCGCCAGCCGCGGCCTGTTTGTTATGGCCGTCAGCGGCGGCCACACCCCTTGGCAAATGCTTCGCGCTCTGGCGGAGGAAGAAATGCCCTGGCACGCGGTGCAGGTGGCCCAGGTAGACGAAAGAGTTGCCCTAGAGGGAGACTCCGACAGAAATCTTACGCACCTACGGCAGAGTCTCCTCGAGCACGCACCTCTGAGCCCCGAGCAGATCCATGCGATGCCGGTGGACTCGGCCGATTTGCAAGCCGCACCCGCGCAATATGCCAAGACTTTACAGGCGATCGCCGGCTCACCGCCGGTGCTGGACCTTGTTCATTTGGGACTCGGCCCCGACGGCCACACTGCTTCGCTGGTGCCGGGAGACCCGGTCCTCGAGGTCAAGGATGCCGATGTCGCCCTCACCGGACGCTACCAAGGAAGGCGGCGGATGACTCTAACGTATCCGATTCTCAATCGCTCCCGGCAGATACTATGGCTCGTGACCGGGAGCGAAAAAGCCGCCATGCTCGCCCGCCTGTACGCCGGAGATGTTTCGATTCCTGCCGGCCGGGTGCGCAGGGATCATGTCCTGGTCCTCGCGGATCGTGGAGCAGTAGGCCAATTGAAAATCGATTCGAAGGCGGAAGTGGCTTGACTGGCTGGGAATTCGATGTGGGAGGTGGTGACTTCGCCGAATCCCTCTTCGGAACGAGCAAACGATCCCATGAACCTTCCTTACCCGGCTGGTCGGGTCATGAGGCCCGTGTCAAGTTGCAGAAGTTGATGCGCTGATCATCCATGCCCTCCGTAGCTCTCCATCGACGCCGTATGAAGCAGGAACTAGCATGACTCCCTTGGTCCTGCCGACCCGCGGATTTTTCACACGGCCGAAGCGTTACTCTTCACCCGGATCGCGCCGCTAACCGTGGATCGTAAAGGTGGAAAACCTCCCGGTAGGGCTCGACCGAATAGCCATGCGCCCTCCATGCCGCCAATCCGCCCCTGAGGAACTTAATTTGGCAAAACTGCATGGCCAGAGCTCGATGCAAGACCGCGCGGCTGGTCTTATCGCCAGGACACGTACAGTAGACAACTGTCTCGCTATCCTTGGGAAATAGGGACGGCCTTGCCAGCAGGTCTTCCGGCGGGATCCTCCGCGCCCCAGGGATGATCTCAGGATAAGCCAACAAGTCGAGCGGTTGGCGAACGTCAAGCAGAACTATCTTCTGGCCCGAAGCCAACAACGTGTGGAGCTCCTGCGCTGTGATCGTGTGTTGTTCGATCTCATCCGAATCTCGATCTCTTTTGCGGATCCAGAAGAAGATTGCCAGGGACGGAATAGCAAGGCAAATCACTCCCAGCGCCAGATACATTCGCCTGTCCCTCCCCACTCTGCCTGGTAGTAGATTCCCCGAGTGAATGCAAAGATTCACCCGCCGTGTTCATAACCACGGTCTTCCTACCCTCAACTCGAGCGATTTCCAGAACTCCGTAAGCTCCTGATTCGCAAGGGCTACCGCAGGCTGAGCAAGCGCTCGCCTCCGAGCGGAAGCCCCGCGCTCTGCAGAAGAGGCGATCTGCTGCCGACCACTCCGCGGCTCGGATTCGAGACGGCTCGGGTGACGAGTCGCGCTAAGGAGTGCTGCATCACGCACAGGTTTGACTTGAGTACTTCTTGTGCGGTTGCCCATTTTGGCGATTAATCCGGAATGGTGATGCCTCCGTCTGGCATCACGCGGAAGTCCGGATTCCACGCGACCTCCCACAGAAAGCCGTCTGGATCGGAAAAATACCCCGAATAGCCGCCCCAGAAGGCTGGCTGCGCAGGCTTCAGCAGCTTTGCTCCCGCGCTTTGCGCTTGCGACATAATCACGTCTACCTCTTCGCGACTGCGGGTGTTATACGCCAGCGATATCCCGCAAAAACCATGGCCATCGGGCGCAAGATTCGCATCGTTTGCCAAATTGCTTCGTGGATACAAAGCTAATCCCATCCCTCCGAGCCGGAAGAACACGATGTCCTCAGCTTTGGTCATGGAACGCCTCCATCCGAGGCGTTCATAGAACTCCCGGCTGCGCTTCAGATCCGCGACTCCAAGCGTGATTAAGCTGATGCGCTGTTCCATCTTGCTCTCCTCCGAAATGTGCAGTCAACTTTCATTCAGTGACAAGGCTAGCTCGCTGCCCGGCCGCTCCGAGCTCGTGCGAACTTGCTCGGTGCCGGAGTTCAGAATCGCGTGTTGCTTCTAGTTTCTTGCGATACGCGAGATCGGATCTGAGCCTCCTCCGACTGAATTTGGATTCCCCGCGACCTGGGTGCAAGCGAGGCAGGTCCCAGCGCAGGTGGTGAGCAAAGATAGTTTAGCTTGGGAGCACTCGCGACGCCGCCAAAAAGGACTGCGGCTTTGCCGCTCTGCCTTGCTAACCTTCTTGACAAGCCAGTCTTGCAGTTTGAGCGTGCGTTCGGGTCGCACTGTCATTCCCGTCCTTGGCGCGCACAGCGATGGCCGCCACACACTGCTCGGTTCGCACTTTGTCAATCAGGCGCTCGGTTCCGCCCAACCTTGAAACGACAGAAATCCCCGTATCCTCATCCTTCTTTGGAGGCCCCGCTTCCGAAGCTCCAGACTCCCTGACAAAACCGAACAGCACTTCGGAACCGTCTGGCGACCATAGGGGATTGGATATGCGTTCGGCCCGAGC
>JASHSL010000183.1 GCA_030040855.1 Terriglobales bacterium | reverse complement strand
TGTGCCGTCAGCAGATTGATCTTCGGCGCTGCAATGCTGCTGGCGCTAGGCGAGGGATTCTGAGCAATCACTTCGTTCGGGTTGGCTCCCGGGACCGCCACCTCCGCCACCGCTCCCACATCCAAGCCGCGGCGCACAATGTTGATTTCTGCCGCACGTTCGCTCTCTCCAAGCACATCGGGAATCTGCACCCGTTGCGGGCCCAGGCTTAGGGCTGCTCGAATCTGCCAGCCGCTGCGGATCAGGGTGCCCGCGGTAGGTATCTGGGAGAGAATCCTGCCCTCCGGGACGTTCGGGCTGTAATACTGCCGCTCGATCTCAAACCGGAAGCCCGCCCCCTCCGCCATCCTGCGGGCCTCAGCTGGTGTCTCGCCGACAAGGTTGGGCACCGCCACCTCCCGGCCATGGATGGCAAAGCGCATGGCCGTCAGGGCCGAAACCAAGGCCACCACCAGCAGGATGAGAAAGAGCAAGATCAAGCGAAAAAAAGCTCTCATCTTCTACCTTCCCCGGTTCTGTGCTTCCCGGTGAGCCGCCTCGGACGGTCGCGGACTAGTGAGTCTCCTCCTCCGCGGGAGCAGTGTCGGGAGTGTCCAATCTCTGCGTGACTGAGCTCGGAGACAGATCCGGCACCGGCTGAAACTCTCCTTGCTCTCGTCCGCTCAGCGCGACCTTCATAAAATCCATCCAGATGGGGAGCGCCGCGTGGGCTCCGGTCTCCTTTGGCCCCAGCGACTTCTTTTCATCGTAGCCAATCCAAACGCCTGCCGTCATCATGGGCGAGAAGCCGATGAACCACGCGTCGGTAAAGTCATTGGTGGTGCCGGTTTTCCCGCCCAAGGGATACTTTAGGCTGGCGGCAGCGATTCCCGTGCCGTGGAGCACCACCTCGCGCAGCATCGAAGTCATGATACGCGCCGTCCGCGATGGGATCACGTCTCGTACCTCCGGAAAGTCCTCCTCGAGGACACGGCCCTCGTAGTCGGTCACCTTGGTGATGTAACGCGGGATCACGCGAACGCCATCGTTGGGGAAAACACTGTAAGCGGAAACCTGTTCGAACAAGGTGACCTCGGCCGCCCCCAAGGCTACCGGCAGGTACGCGGGAAGATTCGAAGTAATCCCAAAACGATGGGCATAGTCGATGACGGTCTTGATCCCAAGGGAATTGGCGACTTTCAGGGCGGGAATATTACGCGACTGGGCCAAGGCCCGGCGAAGTGTGATCGTGCCTTCGAATTTCTCATCATAATTATGGGGAACGTAGGGACCCGAGGACGTCGGAAAAATCACTGGGGCGTCGAGGATGGTGTCGTCCGGCCGCGCCCCCTGGTCGATGGCAGCCGTGTACACATACGGCTTAAAGGACGAGCCCACCTGGCGCAGAGCCTGGGTAGCACGGTTAAACTTGGATTCCTCAAAGTCGCGCCCTCCCACCATGGCTTTGATGCCTCCGCTCGCATTGTCAATGGCGATCAGAGCGCCTTGGGCACCCGAATCCTGTTCCAGGCTGACGTGCGCCTTCCCCTCGCCGCTCAAAGACAAAATCTTCACGTAGACGACATCGCCGGTTTTCAAAATATCTTCGAGCTTGCGCCCGGTCCAGGCCGCATCGCTCTGGCTCAGGCTTGCCAGGTAACGACCGAATTTGAGGGTCGCGGCATGGGGGACGACAGAGGTAACCAAAGCGTGCATATAGTTGTCGACCTCCGGCTCCTCATCCCAGTCGGGCTGTTCATAGCCGGAGAGGGACTGCCCCTGACTCAGCACATTTTCCAGGTGACCTTTCCATCCGTGGCGGCGCTCATAGGCAGCCACGCCATCGAGCACGGCGTGGTTTGCCGCCCGCTCCAGTTCCACATCGAGCGAAGTGTAGACGCGAAGTCCGCCTTGGTGCACCTGATCCGCCCCGTAGCGGTTCTCAAGATATCGGCGCACTTCTTCAACGAAGTAGGGCGCCAGCGAGTTGGGATCGTGCTCGAGCTTCAGGCCAAGCGGCCGGCTGCGGGCATCGCTGGCCTGCCTGGCCGTGATCTTCCCATCCTCCAGCATGGCGTTGATCACGAGATTGCGTCGCTTGAGGCAGCGATCCGGATGAAGGATCGGGGAGTATTGTCCCGGTGCCTTGGGTAGCCCGGCCAGAACCGCCGCCTCCTCGAGGGTTAGTTGCTTGGCCGGTTTGCTGAAGTAATACTCCGACGCCGCTTCAAATCCATATGCGCCGTGCCCGAGAAAAATCTGGTTGGCATACAGGGTGAAGATTTGTTCTTTGGTGAAGCGGCGCTCGATTTGGATAGCGAGCAGAGCCTCTTCGATTTTTCGCTGAAACGACCGGTCGGGAGAGAGAAACAGATTGCGTGCGAGCTGCATGGTGAGGGTGGATGCTCCCTGCACCCTCCCGCCGGACTCTATGTCGCGGTACGCGGCGCCGGCGATACGCCACACGTTGATGCCCCAATGACGATAGAAATCTTTGTCTTCGATCGAGATCAGGGCTTCTCGCAGCACGGCAGGAAAATCTTTGTAATTGGCAACCACGCGGCGCTGCAGGGCAAAGGAACCTACGACGTGTCCCTGGTCGTCATAGAGTTCAGTAATCGAACTGGGACGGTAATGCTCGAGCTCATCCACCTGCGGCAGGTCGATCGAGTAAACCAGCAACAATCCCGCCGAGGCACCAGCTACGGCAGAAAATAGAAGCAGCAGTCCGAAGAGCACGCGGCCCATCATCTTCCCTCCGCCAACTTCGACGGGCGGAAGATCTTGATCGATCACCTTCATGGGGACGTGAATTTAGGATAGCAGGTCTGGTGGGGGAAAAAGGCGGGAATTCGGACCTCGGCGGCACACCCTCGCGAAAAGACGATCTTGCCCACCTCGCAAGCAGAACGCAAATCGCGCGGAGTCAAGAGCAGCTAGCTGGGGCGATTCCTCAGCAGTTCAATAGCCTTCTGCAACTGCTGGTCTTCGTCCTGGCCCTGCGGTTTTCGGGTCTGATCAGGTGGAGCAGCATTTTCGTCCTCGTCCGGCAGAAGGCCTTCTTCGTCTTCATCGGCTACGAGCACATTGGGCGTAACCGCTGAATCTTGAATGGCCTTGCCGCCCGGGCTGTAATACTTCGCCACCGAGAGAATCAAAGCCCCACCGTCGGGCAATTCGATGACTTTCTGGACCGACCCCTCGCCAAAGGTCTTGTCTCCCACAACATCCCCGCGAGAGTTTTCGAGAATGGCCGCAGCCACAATCTCAGCCGGCCCTGCTGTTCCCTTATTGACCAACACCACGACGGGCAGACTTGTGATGGCCTTGCTGGGATCGGCATTAAAGGCCTCGCGGGGGTACTTCTGGCCCTGCAGATAAGTAATCGTACCGTGGTTGAGGAACAGGTTGGCGGTGGCAATGCCTTCCGACTCATCACCTTCTGCGCAATTGCGCAAGTCGAGAATCAGCTTCTTTGCGCCATCCTTCTGCAATATCTTAATCTTCGCCGTTATTTCTTGCGACTTTCCCTTGGTAAAGGCGTCGACTCGGATTTCCCCGATGTCATCGCCCAGCATCTTCTCGCTAACCGGTGGGATGTGGATGATATCGCGCGTGATGGTCACCTTTTCCGGCTCCGCACGGCCGGCTCGCACCACCGCGACGGCCACGTTCGAGCCCGGCTCTCCGGCCAGCTGGTTGCGCAGCTCCGCAAGTGACATCTCGCGTGTACTCTTGCCATCGATCGCCTCGAAAATGTCTGTATCCTGGATACCTGCCTTATCGGCCGGACCGCCGGGAATGACGGAAATGACGGCCGCATAGCCAAAGCGTTTGGAAATGGCGGCGCCGATATCCCCCCTCGCCTCGCCCTGATGAGACTGGTAATCCTTGTACTCAGCCGCGGTTAGATAGCTCGAATCCGCATCGAGCGATTCCAGCAACCCGTGGAGCGCCCCGTCGGTGACCAGGGGGATGTTCGGGTCTTCAACATAATCGCTGCGAACGCGGGAAAGCACTTCGCTGTAAACCTGAAGCTGTCGATAGGCGCCATCGTTGCTGGACGCCCGAACACCATTCATTCCCCCCGCCACCATGAACAAGAGCACCGCCGCCGAGGGAAGAAGAATCGCAACTTTTAATTTTGTGGACATCGAGATGGTCTTCCAAATAGAGAATGACTGCCGAACCTTCCCTATTATACCTGTTGGATGCTGCTTCCCTTGGCTAGGCTCGGCAAAATCCGCTAGTCGTCAGTAACTAGCCGAGGACGAGGCCTAGGACGGACGACGGCCCAGCTTTTCGGCAGCCTGTGCCGCGGCGGAGCGGGGGTATACGGGACCCCGTGACCGTCAGCCATGGAAGAGCGATTCCTGCCGGACTGAGGCAAGCCGCCTGTAGGCGGCAAAGCCAGGGAAAACTAAACAAGGCGCCTTTCTTCCCTCCCTTCGCTTTCTTTTCGTCGACGCCCTCTACCTCGGACCGGTACTCGTACGGCGCTCTTACCGCCAAGCTGGAGCAGGGGTGAAGCCGCCAGGGAAGAACTGAGAGGAAAGCACTGCTTTAGTTCGCCGATCGAGGGTCAGGAGGATTCCATGGGGCCGAATGGGCCTCATTTCGAGTGCGCGGACGGTATCAAGAGCGCAACCGAACCAAGGCGGGCGCGATCGGCGCAAACCAGGGCGAGGAGGCAGCCGCGCAGCCAAAGATCACAACGGGATCACAACGGGGACAGTTCGTCCTCGTGTTCTCGCTGCTTCGGGTGAGCGAATCTCGCCTCGAGAAAGCGCTTCGCCAGCTCCTGGCCACCGAGCCCAAAGGCAAGAGCGAGGCCAAACAGGAGCGCCCCAAAGATCAGGCCGAAGGCAATGAGAACCGTCTGCTCCGCCAACCCAAGCTCCTCAAACGCCATCGACACACTCAACACGGTAATGAGTGTGCGCACCGCCGAACTGATAAGCTTCGGGGACGGGGAGCCGGCATTGACCGCCGCCAACAGGGCGGCTCGGGAAAAGAAGCTCGCCGCCAGCAGGCCAAAGAAGATCAAGCAGACAGCGGCGACCAATCTGGGTAAGTACGCCACCAGCTTCGAGATATGAGGTTCGAGACCAACGATCCCCAAGACGTTCACTCCCACCAGGATGAAACCAATCCATGCCACCCAAAAAACGAACCGGCTCAACAACTCGGTCGAGGATGGCAGGGCGGTGCGCCGGAGAAATTGGCTCGCTCCCGCATCGTCGGACAAGCGATCGAACTTGACCAGCCGCAGAACGCTGCGAACGATGACCTCAATCACCCAGGCGGCCAGACCGCCAATGACCACCGTGATCAGGGTCACCAGCAGTCGGGGCAAAAATTGGGCTAAGTTGCGAATAATCTCTTGCGTGGCCTGGCTTAATTCAACTACGAACTTGTCCCACATGTGTGTCCTCACCTCCTGCCGTCCCACAAATCTTCGAGGTACGGCTTGAACTTCTCAAACGTCAAACATAGAGCTTCGACATTGCGTTCCACTTCCTCCCCTTGGGAATCACGGTTTTCGAGCAAAAACGTGTAGGCCCTCCCTCGGTAAAGCGGGGCCAGTGCTTGGATGATGTGATCGCGATTGATGACTGCGCGGTGATAAGAGGCGGCAAATTCATAGATGGTTCGGACCCATAACTCATCGCAATAACAGAAATCTTGCTCTTCTCGAGAAGCCAGCTGTTGCAACTCCCGGAGGGTGGAGCGGGAAACGATCGAATTCAACAGCGGCGCGAGTTCCTCCACTCCGCTGCGGAACAGATCGTACAAGCGTTTGCGATTGATCCGCAACGGGTCGAGGGTGAGTTCGGGCCGCCCCCCAAAAATGGGGACAGGCTCGGAGGGAGCGTTCGACCTCCAGGCCGGATAGTGGTCCAGGGACAAAAACAACGGTCCCACACCCTCCCGCAGAGCGTCCACCACATCGGCGGGGGGATTGCTTTGTGCCCGGGTCTTGTTGCCAAGCAGCGCCTGCGCCAGTTTGAAGCCACTGGTGATGGCGGAAATCGTCAGATAGAGTTTCGCCCCATCCTGTTCGGCCTCTTCCGCCCAACCCTCCTGGCCAAAAATCTGGGTGGCAAGGCGTCCTGAGAAAGCGAATTCGGAGGGATAGGGTTCTCGGACCTGCCGGGCATACAAGGCTCGGGTCATGGGGTACACCAAGTTGCGCAGCAACAGCCCATCAAACTTATGGCGGTGGTAGACCGGGGTCACCAGGTCAAAGCCATCGCGGCAGACGGGCTGTAGCAAGTGGGCGATCCATTCCGGTTCGATGTTGGTGGAATCGGCGGAGATGACTGCGCACGCCGAAGAATGCAGCAAGTCGGCAGCCGCCAGAATGGCATAGAGTCCGCGGCCGCTGGCCGGGCCTCCGCCATAGCGCGCACTGATCGAGTGCAGAGTACGCAAGGCGTGGGGACTGGGGGCCTGCTGCAGATCATTAATCGAGGCTGCCCGAACCAGCTCTTGAGTCTGGTCCTGAGAACCTCCGTCGGCGTTGACGATGACGGCTCGCTGGCGGGGAAAATACTTCACCAGGCCGGCACGAATCGCTTGGACGATTTGGCCAATGCTGGCGGCGTCATTGTAGGTGGGCACACCCACCAGCAGGTCCACTTCGCCCACACTCATCAACTCGTGAAGAAAATCATCCGTAAGAATGCTTTCTTCGGGCAACCAAAACCTCCAAAGCAGAAATTAGGAAGTCAGCCTGTAGAATCGAACCGAGCCTCCGCATGCGCTCGGCATTGTCTGTCTCGACGGGGCACGCCTTCAGACTTTCCGCAACCGAAACCAGTAGAACTGGTAGGGTCCCATGGTCAAAAGATACGGCAGATCTCCGATTCGCGGGAAGATATTGCGGCCGAACATCTCGATCAAGATATTGCCTTTATAAGCACGTAGGTCCAACTCGACGGCCTGGGCGGAACTGGAGAGATTGTTGACCGCGAGGATCGTCTCCTTTCCCCACTTCCGCACGTAGGCCAGGACGCGATGATTGGCTGGGTACAGGAACTCGATGGACCCTCGGCCAAACACGGCGCTGGATTTGCGAACCGCCAGGAGGCGCTTCATCCAGGAAAGTAGGGAGTGTTCGAACCGCTTCTGGGAGGCGACGTTCACCGCCTGGTAGCCATAGACCGGATTGAGCATGAGGGGGGAATAAAGTTTCTCGGGGTCGGCCAAAGAAAAGCCCCCATTCCACCCCCCGTCCCATTGCATCGGGGTGCGAACTCCATTGCGATCCCCCAGATTTACGTTGTCGCCCATGCCGATTTCATCGCCATAATAAATAATGGGAGTGCCGGGAAGCGACATCAGCAGGCCGTTCATCAGTTCGATGCGGCGTCGGTCGTTGTCGAGCAGGGGGGCGAGGCGACGGCGAATCCCCAGGTTCAAACGCATGCTACGGTCGCGGGCATATTCGTCATACATGTAGTCCCGTTCCATGTCCGTGACCATCTCGAGCGTCAGTTCGTCATGATTGCGAAGAAACAGGCACCACTGGCAAGTCTGCGGAATTTCCGGGGTTCGCTGCAGGATTTCGGTGATCGGCTTGCGGTCCTCGAGCTTTAAACCCATAAACATCCGGGGCATGAGAGGGAAGTGGAAGGCCATGTGAAACTCGTCGCCGGCGCTAAAATAAGGACCCAGATCCTCCGGCCACTGGTTGGCTTCGGCCAGAAACATCTTCCCCGGAAATTCCCGGTCGAGGCGCGCCCGGTACTCCTTGAGAAGAGCGTGGGTCTCGGGCAGATTTTCACAATTGGTGCCCTCCCTCTCAATCAGATAGGGGACGGCGTCGAGGCGGAACCCATCGACTCCCAGGCGCAGCCAAAACCGCATCACCTCCCACATCTCCTCCCGAACCTCGGGGTTGTCGTAGTTCAGATCAGGCTGATGGCTGAAGAAGCGATGCCAGTAATACTGCTTCGAAACCGGATCCCAAGCCCAGTTGGAAAGCTCCGTGTCCAAAAATATAATGCGCGTCCCCTGATACCGGGTATCCGTGTCGCTCCACACATACCAGTCTCTGCGCGGGTTATCGCGGGAGCTTCGGGACTGTTGAAACCAGGCGTGCTGATCGGAAGTATGATTCAGCACCATCTCGATAATGACCCGGATGCCCCGAGCATGGGCCGCCTCGAGAAACCCCTTGAAATCGTCGAGGGTGCCGTAACTGGGATGAACCGAGCGGTAATCCGAGATGTCGTATCCGTCATCCCGCAAGGGAGAGGGGAAAAATGGCATGAGCCAAAGCGTGTTGATGCCGAGGTCGTGGAGATAGTCGAGCTTCTGGGCCAGGCCACGAAAATCCCCAATCCCATCTCCTGAACTGTCCTGAAAAGACCGCACGTGGACCTGATAGATGAGTGCGTCCTTGTACCACTGTAGGTCTTGCGAAAGCGACACGAATACCCCAAAGGCAAACAACAATTAAAAGTTTACGATTTTTTTTATCAGTATATCTTGAAGACAGGCCTCATCCCAAAAGAGACGGCCTCAACGGAATTCAGCGAGTTCGGTGCGCAACTTGTGGGTCGCGCGGAAGAGCGTGTTCTTAATGGTTCCTTCGCTGGTATGCAGAATGCCGGCCACGGTTCGCAGCCGTAACCCGTGGTAATGCTTCAGTTCAAACACCATCCGTTCGCGCGGCGAGAGTCGCTCGATCGCCCGCCGAATCGATCTGCGCAATTCCCGACTCATCATATTTCGCTCCGGGCTGACGGTGGCGCGCTGATCGGCGATACGGTCGAGGATCGGCTCCTCCTCACCATCGGAGGATATCGTGGCCGTCAGGTCGCGCGCCCGCGAAGAGCGCTTGCGCAGATGATCGAGACACAAATTGGTCACAATGCGGTAGATCCAGGTGTAAAAAGAGCACTCGAAGCGGAAGCTGCCTAGATTGACGTAGGCACGCAGAAACGCCTCCTGAAACACATCCTGCCCATCTTCTTTCGAGCCGGTAAGGTGGACGGCAAGCCGCAGGATTGCCCGGTCGTATTGGCGCACCAACTGCTCAAAGGCGCTGGCATTGCCCAGTTGGGCCTGGCGGATCAACCACGCGTTGTCCACCCGGCCCGCGTTTGTCCACTCTCGCTCGCCGCCAAGCGGTAGTGCGTTTTCCACTCCGTCCTCCTGCCTTTCTCAGCCAACAAACTTATAGCCCGTGCCGTGCACGGTTAAGATGAACCGAGGTTCGTCGGGCTTGGGCTCAACTTTCTGCCGCAGCCGCACAATATGAGCGTCCACCGTGCGGGTGGTGGGAAAATGCGCATAGCCCCAGACTTCCTCGAGCAACCGGTCTCGGCTCAACGTTTCACCCGGGTGGTGAAGAAAGTACTTCAAGAGCTCGAATTCCTTCGATGAGAAATCCACGTCCTTACCCCGCTTCGAAACCCGGCAACTGCGCAGGTTCACTTCCACATCGCCAAACACATAGTGCTCCGCGGGTTTCGCGCTGATCCCGGCCCGCCGCAGCACAGCCTTCACCCGCGCCAACAATTCCCGAATGGAAAACGGTTTGGTGATGTAGTCGTCCGCACCCAACTCGAGTCCGACGACTTTGTCCACTTCCTGGCCACGCGCGGTGAGCATGATGACCGGGAGGGCGGGCTTTTTGACTTTGAGCTGCTTGCACACGTCCAGTCCGGACATGCGCGGCATCATGACATCGAGAATCACCAGATCCGGCCCCTCACTGAGCGCCCGCTCCAGTCCGGTCACCCCGTCGGGAGCGCTGATGACTTGATAGCCTTCGAATTCGAAGTTGTCACGCAGCCCTGCCACCATATTGGGCTCGTCCTCGACAATCAGGATCTTAGCCATGACCCAACTCTCCGCCTTAATTCGAAGCCGCTTTGTTCTTATCCGCGGCAGGAGCGACGGGTAAGAGAATCGTGAACTTGCTTCCTCTCCCGGGGACGCTGTCGACTAGAACCTCGCCGCCGTGCGCTTGGACAACGTGGCGCACCAGCGAAAGTCCCAGGCCGCTCCCTTTGGTGTTGTGGACCAGGGGATCGCCCACCCGGTAGAACTTCTCGAAAATCTTCGTCTGCTCGTCGAGCGGGATGCCGATTCCATGGTCCACGACTTCAAGCTTCACCGACCCGTTGTCGCAGAACAGATTCACGCCGATGAACCTACGGTCTTGGGAATACTTCAGCGCGTTGTTGACCAGGTTCAACAGGGAGCGGGCCAGGGCTTCGCGGTCGACCCGCAACCGGGGCACACCTTCCGCGATTCGCTCCTCAAACGAAAATCCGTTTTGTTCAATCTGGTAGCGGTAGGACTCGAGCGTGTTGTGGACGAGCTCTCCGAGATCGGTCTCGCGAAAATCGTACTCTTTCCTGCCCGCCTCGATGCGCGAGAAGTCGAGGATGTTATTGATCAAAGCCGTGAGCCGCTCGCTCTCCTTGCGAATAATGGAGTAGTACTCGTGGCACTTGGCCTCGGACTTGAGCCGACCCATCTCAAGGGTCTCCGCGTACAAGCGAATCAGCGAAAGCGGCGTCCGCAGCTCGTGGGAAACATTGGAGACAAAGTCCGACTTCAAACGGGCGAGCGCTAGCTCGCGGGAGATGTTGCGGTGGGTCAAGACAATGCCCGCCGTCAGGAGAAGAGCGAGCCCGGCTAAAATCATGAAATCGTTGCGCACGAAGCGATGCTCGAGCGCGGCCAGTGTGGTTCCCCGTACCTTGATGGCCATGGTCAGCCCGGGAAATGCCCCTTCCATGTTGCGTTCGACCTCGGGATACCCTCCGTCCCAGCCCGCGGAAGCGGCCAAGGCGGCCGATTCGTTCTTGGGGTGAATCATCATCACCACGTGGCTCCTCTCCCCCTGTTCCTCGTGGTGGCTCAGGACCTCATCGAGCATTTCCGGAAAGAACTTATGGTTGAGGTATTCGGCATCGAAGACCAATCCGGCGATGGCGGTGTTGCCGCCCTGACTGTCTCCCGCGAGAAACAATCCTGCGGACTGATACAAGCGTTTGTCGCCGCGTGGCGCCCAGTTTTCATAGAAGTGATAGCGTTCCCCGTTTTTCGACATTTCCTGCAAATGTCGAACCAGGTCCTTGTACTCTACCGGCATCCATCCGCTTACCATGCTTGAGAAGTCTTCGGCTTCGTCGCGAAACGAAAGATCCTTCAGCCGATCTTTTTGCGAACGGAACACGAAGCCGGTGCTGGGGTCATAGACGAAGACGTGGGCAAGATAGGTGTGCGCAGCCAGAATCCGATCCAGGGTCTCCGCGCAGGCGTCGCCGGCGGGAGGAATCTCGTTTCTCACCTCATCCGCCAATTCGTACGCGTTCTGGTTGATCTGCTTCTCGGAGATTTTGAGTACTTGGCTGAACTCTCTCTGGAAGGCCGCCTGCACGCCCTTATCGCGCTCGATCTGGTTCAAATGCACGACGCCCAACAGGACCAGCACTGCGGCCGGCAACACCACGGCGAGCTCTAGCGTCAGCATCAGCCGGGTACGCTCGTTCCATGGCCGCTTCAA
>JASHSL010000182.1 GCA_030040855.1 Terriglobales bacterium | reverse complement strand
GTGAGCATCTTCAACTGGTGGGCGACGCAGAACTCCAAGAGGTCGGGAACGCGGGCCATGGTTCCATCGTCGCGCATGATTTCACAGATCACACCGCTCGGGATGAGCCCGGCGAGTCGGGCGAGATCGACCGAAGCCTCGGTCTGTCCGGCGCGTACCAGCACGCCACCCTTCCGGGCGCGCAGGGGAAACACGTGCCCGGGACGGGCCAGGTCCGAAGGGCGGGTGGCCGGATCGATGGCCACCGCGATGGTACGGGCGCGGTCATAGGCGGAGATTCCTGTGGTCACTCCTTCCCGCGCATCGATCGCCTCGCAGAAGGCGGTTCCGTAGCTGGAGGTGTTCTCCGCCGTCATGGGTCCGATGCGCAGGTGATGCAGCCGTTCCTCGGTCATGGCCAGACAAATCAACCCCCGGCCGTGCCTCGCCATGAAATTGATGGCTTCGGGAGTCACCTTCTCCGCCGCCAAGGTTAGGTCGCCTTCATTTTCGCGGTCTTCGTCGTCGACGACCACGATCATGCGACCGGCTCGGATTTCCTCAATGGCGGTCGGAACATCAGCAAACGGCGAAACCGGCGTCATAGAAGGCGATTCTAGCACTCGCAGGGTACCCCCTGGCTAAGCAGTCCGAGGCCCGTTTTTACGGTAGGCGGCTTGCCCTCAGGCGAAAAAACAAAAGGTCGCCGGACGGCGACCCCTTTACGCTAGCAAGAACCACTACAACGTAGATTCAATCTCAAATCCCCACGCCTCAAGAAGGGGTTCCGGGATGTACTTCGAATTCTTGTTGCGGCGCGCCCACTCGCGCAACCGCGTAGAACGGAGATATTGATCCGGCGTGAGCTTGTACTCGCGCACCACTTGCTCGAACTCAGTGATGGTCGGGGTAATCGGCCCGATCGGCTCCGGTTTTCCCCAGTTGGGATTTCCGCGTCGCTTAGCCATACGATGACGTCCTCTTCTTTAGAATGAAAACTCTAAGTAAGCTGTTAGATTCTTCCGGTCTAGCTAGAGATTCACACCATCTCGCGCCGATCTTCGTCCTGCGTGAGAACGGTCGCCAGCACAGAAAGGCTGACAGGAAGCACACTAGTCTACGAAATCTGCTAGAAAAGTCAATCAAAATCTTGTCCTCACTGTTGCTTGGGGGGGCATCCAAAAAGCCGAAAAGCAAGCCTTAAGGTCCTAATAATTCAAATAAATAGACGGTGCTACCTTAGTCCAGGACCTGGTCTCAGGAAAGCAGAAAACGCCGGCCTTCCTTACTTTGGTACCTTTTACTCTTGGGCCGTCTGCCTTTCCTCATCCGGCCTAATCGGACGATCCGAGGCTAGGGCCTTTCGTCTACTGGACCTGAACCGAGCGGGGAGGTTGAGGAGAATAAAGGCAGGCGCACCGGCTGGTTGGCGTACGGAGTCGAAGCTTCCGTGGAACTCCAGTCCGTACACTTTGCTTCGCGTCCGGCGGGCTTTGCTCGGCAGATCGGGCATATGGTAGGGTGGTTGGACCATGAGAGCACACGGAAGAAGCAGATAGATTGAGGTCGTCATGGTGATTGCGAGCATCAACCCGTCGACTGAGCAGCTGTTAAAGACTTTTGAGCTTCTCACCGATTCCCATATCGAAGAAAAGCTGGAGGGCGCGGCCGCCGCGTTCCGTGAGTATCGCAAAGTTCCATTTGCCGAGCGGTCTCGCATGATGTTGAAAGCGGCCGAGATCCTCGAGAACGAAAGGGAATCGCATGCCCGCCTCATGACCGCGGAAATGGGCAAGACCTTGCGCTCCGCCGTGGATGAAGCGATGAAGTGTGCCTGGGCATGCCGCTATTATGCCGAGAATGCGGAGCGGTTCTTGGCGGATGAGGTCGTCGAGACCGGAGTCAAGCAGAGCTATATTCGTTACCAACCGCTCGGGCCAATCCTGGCGGTGATGCCCTGGAATTTTCCCTTCTGGCAGGTGGTGCGCTTCGCCGCCCCGGCGCTAATGGCGGGAAATGTCGGTCTGTTGAAACATGCCTCGAATGTTCCCCAATGCGCTCTCCGCCTGGAGGAGATTTTTGCTCGCGCGGGCTTTCCCGCGGGCGTCTTCCAAACGCTTCTGGTGAGCTCCAGGCAGGTGGACGCGATCCTTGGCGACCCGCGGATCGTGGCGGCCACGCTCACAGGCAGCGAGCAGGCGGGCATCGAGGTGGGTACCGGAGCGGCCAAGCGCATCAAGAAAGTTGTTCTCGAACTCGGCGGCAGCGATCCATTTATCGTGCTGCCCAGCGCTAATCTCGAGGAGGCAGTCGTGACCGGAGTCAAGGCGCGCATCATTAATAACGGGCAGTCTTGTATTGCCGCCAAGAGGTTCATCATCGCCCAGCCGATTGCCGGTGAGTTTGAAAAGAAGTTTGTGAGAGCCATGGAGGCGCTCAAGATCGGGGATCCGTTTGACGAGAGCACCGAACTAGGTCCGCTGGCTACGCCTCAGGGGGTCGAAGAGCTGGACCGGGAGGTGCAAAAGACGGTGGCGGCTGGCGCTCGCCTGCTGACCGGCGGCAAACGGCTCGAGCGGCCGGGAAATTTCTACGCGCCAACCGTGCTCACCAACATCCCCAAGAACTCGCCCGCCTATCGGGAGGAGTTGTTTGGCCCGGTGGCGTCGCTGTTCTGCGCGAGGAATGCCGAGGATGCGATTCGCATCGCGAACGAGAGCCGCTTCGGGCTGGGCGCGAGCGCTTGGACGAATGACCCGCGCGAACGCGAGCAGCTCATCAATGAACTGGAAGCCGGGATGGTGTTCATCAATCGCATGGTCGCCTCGGATCCGCGCTTGCCCTTTGGCGGCGTCAAGCAATCCGGCTACGGCAGGGAATTGGGTCATTTTGGAATCCGTGAATTCACCAACATAAAGACAGTCTCCATCAGCTGAAGGGATACGGTGGTTCGACCACTATACCTCCTCATGGTATAGTGCTGGCCAGGGTGAGGCTTGATATCGATGTACAGGGCGGTTCGAGCATCTCGGCTCTACGAGCAAATCGTCGAACAAATCGAGGAGTCGATCCTCCAAGGTGCACTCAAGCCGGGGGACCAGTTGCCCGCCGAGCGCGAGTTGGCGCAGACCTTTGCGGTCAGTCGCACGGCCGTCCGCGAGGCGGTAAAAGCACTGCATGAAAAGGGACTGGTTGAAGCATACTCAGGGCGCGGGACGTTTATCACCAACGGTGCCTCGCAAGGCATACGGCAATCGCTGCATTGGTTGTTGCGGGTCGGTCACGAGGAAGGGCTGGCCTACCTGGCGGAAATGAGAGCCATCCTCGAGCCTGAGATTGCCGCCCTGGCCGCGACACGCGTCGAGGAATCCCATCTGGCGGCGATGCGAGAAGCTTTCGGCGTGATGGACCGCTCGCGCCAGGATCCTGCCGCATTCATCGAAGCGGACCTTGATTTTCATCTGGCCCTGGCCGAGGCGGCGGCCAATCCCCTGATCTTGTCTTTAATCGATTCGATTGTGGACCTGCTTCGACAGCAGCGGATCAGGATCTTCCACGTGCAAGGTGGGCCGGAGAGGGGGCAGTTTCACCATTCGCGCATTCTCGAGGCGATCGAGAGCCGTAATGTCGAGGGGGCGCGCGCTGCCATGCGTGCGCACTTGGAGCAGGTTCGGGAAGACTCAAGATCGAGTCAGGCTCAGCCGCTGGCGAGGAAGATTTCATAGACAGAACCAGGAGAATGGCCAATCTTGGCTTTGTCATGGAGCCCAGCGTTTGACCGTGGCGGGAGGCAAAACTTCCGCGCCGGCGTCGGATGGCGCAGCCACCCTCGAGAGCCGCTTCTAGCTGCCGCACCTGTCTGTGGTGCGGCGAGCTCGACGCCGCTTGATTGGACGGCCGCTTCCGTTGTGAACCATTCAGGAGCAGACCTTCGCCAGCCGGAAGATAGGCTGCGATGACGACGCCGGCGTGCCTGTGCGCGTGCACACCGGCGTCGTAGAAATTCAAGAAAGGGCCCGCCCCTTCTTTCTTGAGCGGGATGGGCGCGAACGCTTCGCCCTCTAGCATACAGGCCCAAGCGCCATTTGTCGCGCCCGAACTGCGCCTACCATCCCTTGGACCGCCTTCTGATTCCCCCAGCTCGGGTCACCGCAGCCGAAGCATGGCTGGGCAAGCAAGGCGAGCCGATCTGTCTAGGACTTCAGCGGTGGCAGGCCCAGCGAGCGTCACCATCGGTATAATTGCCGCGGTCATGGATTGGGCTCCTGTTTCCGCCATCCGCTTTTGCTTTGATGCTCAGCATGGCGCTTCGGAGCGTCTCCTTGCCCGCTGGCTTTTCCTGCGGGCCCTCGGCCTGATTTACTTCTCCGCCTTCTTTCCGCTGGCACTTCAGATTCGTGGTTTGATCGGGCCGCAAGGGATTCTACCGTCGGCGAGTTATCTCGAACTGGTGGGCGCAAGCTTCCCGCATACGACGCGCGTGTGGTATGCGCCAACGCTGCTCTGGTTTTCGAGCGGTTCAGGCATGCTTCTGGCCCTCTGCTTCATCGGCATGGCGGCTTCGATTGCTCTCGCTCTGAACGTTTGGCCGCGCGGGATGCTGGTCGTCTGCTTGCTGTGCTTTCTTTCTTTCGTGAGTGCCGCGCAAGACTTTTCTGGTTATCAGTCCGACGGCATGTTGCTCGAAGCTGGCTTCCTCTCACTCTTCTTTGCCCCGCCCGGATTCCGACCTCGCCTGGGACCATTCCATCCCCCTTCGCGCGCCAGCTGGTTTCTTCTGCTGTGGGAGTGGTTTCGCATCTATTTTGAGTCGGGCGTGGTAAAGATCGCGAGCCACGATCCTCAATGGCGGAACTTCACTGCCATGGACGAGTACTATCAAAATGGTCCTTTGCCGACCTGGATCGGCTGGTACGTACAGCATCTGCCCCACTGGTTCCACGCCGCCACGGTCTACGCCACGCTCGCCCTGGAGTTGGGCTTAGTCTGGATGTGCTTCTTGCCTCGCCGCTTCAAGACCCTCTGCTTCTTCATCGTGACCCCTTGGCAGATCGGGGTGATTCTGACCGCAAACTATACGTTCTTGAATTATCTGGTTCTGGCCCTAGGGTTCTTGCTGCTCGATGATCGCTTCTTTTCTGCTTGGGCCAGGCGCATCAAGGGCTCGCGAGGGGCTGCTCCCGCCGAGAATGGTCCCTGCCCCCCGTCCGCCGGGAGGTCAAAGAGGGCGGCTCCCGGAGAATCGGCCTTTCCCCGGGTTCGCGCGGCGGCGCATGCGCTCAAAGTTTCGGTCGCGGCCGGAATGCTGAGCTGGATTTTCTACGTGACCACCGCCGAATTGATCTGGATCTTCGGGCGAGCTCCCCTGCCCACGTTTCCGGTACTTGCGCTCGAGCCGTTCCGGATCGCGAACCAATATGGTTTGTTCGCGGTGATGACGCGGGGGCGATATGAAATTGAATTTCAGGGTTCGGAAGACGGGCAGCAGTGGGTGGCGTATCCCTTTCGCTATAAGCCCCAAGAGCTGAACAAGCCGCCTGGAATCTACGCTCCCTATCAGCCGCGCTTCGATTGGAATTTGTGGTTCGCGTCGCTCGGATCCTGGCGAGAGTATCCGATTGTGCCGAACACCGAGGTGCGGCTGCTTGAGAACGCGAAGGATGTGCTCGCGCTGTTTGCGGGGAATCCATTCCCCTCCGTCCCGCCGCACGAAGTCCGTGCCGTGCTCTGGCAATACTGGTTTACCAGCATGGCGGAAAAGCGCGCCACCGGCTTGTGGTGGCGCCGTCAGTTCCTGGGTCTCTACGCCCCAACCTTAGGGCGCGAGCCGGACGGGAGGATTGTGATGATCGAGCTGCCGAATGTCCCGAGCCGGCAGTAAATTCTGAGCTGGTCGGTGGCCGAAGGGCATGAATCGAAACCGCCTAGGTTCGGGGTTCCGCCATGGAGGGTAAAGCCTGTGTGATCGGCGCCGGCCCCAACGGACTTGCGGCTGGCATCGTGCTCGCCCAAGCCGGGCTCGCGGTGGACGTGTTCGAGGCGGAGTCGACAGCCGGGGGAGCGGTGCGAACCCTGGAGCTGACGCTGCCCGGCTTTCTTCATGACTTCGGCGCAGCCGTGCATCCGTTCGGCGCGGGCTCGCCTTTCTTTTCATCCTTGCCATTGCACCAATACGGGCTCGAGTGGATTCACTCACCGGCTCCCCTGGCACACCCGCTCGACGATGGCCGCGCGGTCCTCCTCGAACGAGATCTCTGGCAGGCGGACTCTTGGCTGGGCTCGGATGGAAAAGCCTGGCGCAACCTCCTGCTGCCATTCGTGGAGCGCTGGAGTGATTTCGCTGGCGATGTGCTTCGTCCTCTGCCATCGATCCCCCGGCATCCCTGGTTGATGGCTCGCTTGGGCTGGAATGGGCTTGTCTCCGCGAGGATCCTGGCGTTCTGCCGGCTTCGTCAGGCGCACGCTCGTGCCCTGTTTGCCGGGTTGGCGGCACATTCTTTCCTCAGCCTCGACGAGCCGCTGAGTGCGGCCTTTGGCCTGATGATGGCCGCGCCCGCCCATGCCGTTGGATGGCCGATTCCCCGCGGCGGGTCGCAGTCGCTTACCAACGCCCTTTGCGCGCACCTGCGAAAGCTCGGCGGGAACATCTACACCTCGGCTCGGATTCACGATGTGGCAACCTTGCCGGCCAACGACGTGACCTTATGCGATCTGACTCCGCACCAGCTGCTCCGGGTGGCAGGCCATCGCTTGTCCGCGTCGGAGAAGAGACGACTGGCCCGCTTCCGCTACGGACCGGGCGTGTTCAAAGTGGATTACGCGTTGCATCACCCGATTCCCTGGAGGGCGGCAGAATGTCTGCGGGCCGCCACGGTTCACCTCGGGGGAACATTCCAGGAAATCGCAGTCTCGGAAGCGGCGATGCGCAAAGGTGTTGCTTGCGAGCGGCCCTTTGTTCTCCTGGTTCAGCCGACCCTGTTTGATTGGACGCGCGCTCCCGCAGGGAAGCACATTGCCTGGGCGTATTGTCATGTCCCCAATGGATCCACGGTTGACATGCTGGGAAGACTGGAAGCTCAAATCGAGCGCTTTGCTCCCGGCTTTCTCGACTGTGTTCTGGCGCGACGGGTGTTCTTTCCTGCCGACCTCGAAAGCATGGACGCCAATCTGGTGGGAGGTGACATCGTCGGCGGCAGGCTCGACCTCAGGCAATTTTGCTTCCGCCCAACTTGGCGGCATTATGCGACGTCGGCCGAGAATCTTTACCTTTGTTCCGCTTCCACCCCGCCCGGCGGCTCTGTCCACGGAATGTGCGGCTACCATGCCGCGCGCATGGCCTTAGCGCGCCTAAAAAGGGGTAGAGCCTAAGGGGTTCATTCTGCGAAACTCAGGTATTCCGCTACCAACCAGCGGTCCGATTCCGTCATCTCTTGCATGCAATCAATGCCGACTAGGGTGCCGGAAATGGACGGGTCAAGGACAAACACAAAGCCTGACGAATCTTTACCTTCCTTGGTGAACACTTTGCCGGCCTCTGCACTGCCTGCCGCATCTGTGTTAGTGTCATGCTGCACCGGCGAGGTTCATCGAACTTGACACGTGC
>JASHSL010000181.1 GCA_030040855.1 Terriglobales bacterium | reverse complement strand
GCGCGGGCTCAGATTGAAAAGTTGAAGATACTCTCCTCGGCCGGCGTCACTCAGTTCAACCTATACCTGATGTCGGGAAACGAGGAAGAACAGCTGCGAGCATTTCAAACGGAGGTGATGGCAGAATTTCAGAAGATCAGGCACTGATGGCGTTGTTTTTGGTCTGAGCGCTCGGCCAACCCAATGCCAGCCATAATGCTTCTGCGAGCATGTTTGGCAAGACTCAGGTGCTACGCCTCGACCCTGCTCGTCTCTCCCGCTGCGATGGCATCAGGGTGTAATACGCGAGCAACGAGACGGTGAAGCCCACCAACCAGGAGTAGTCGTACAACACTCGAAGCCAGGGAACAACCAGCCCGACTAGCGCGGTTCCCACCCCGAGCGCCAAGGCGCAGACTGCACGCCAGTTTACGCCCCGTGAATATTCATAGGCGCCGCCCCGAAGGTAGAGGTCATCGAGCAGCAAAACACGGCGCCGGATCAGAAAATAATCGCAAATCATGATCCCGGCGAGGGGTCCGAGGAATGCTGCGTAACCGCCCAACCATCCCAGAATGAATGTGCGATAGTCGGCCAAGAGCTTCCACGGCATCATGGCCAGCCCCACGAAACAGGTGACCACCCCGCCGGTTTTAAAGCTAATGAGCCGCGGTCGCAGGTTGGAAAAGTCATTCGCGGGCGAGACGACATTCGCTCCGATGTTCACGTTGAGCGTGGCCAGCAAGATGGCGATGAGCGCAACCGCCACGGCCGCCGGGGAATGGAAACGGCTGAGGAGTTGCACTGGATCCCAGATGGCCGTTCCATAGATCAATAGCGTCGCCGACGTGACCGCAATCCCGATGAACGCATAGAACGTCATGGTAGTGGGCAAAGCCAGCGCTTGTCCGAGGGCTTGCTCACGCTGGCTGCGGGCGAAGCGGGTAAAATCGGGGATGTTCAGCGAGACCGTCGACCAGAATCCGACCGTGCCGTTGAGCGCGGGCACGAAGAACTTTAGGAAATCGGGGAAGCTGCCGAATCGCGATGGAGCCGACAGCATGGGGCCGAGACCACCAGCGGCGACATAGGCCCAGACGAGAAGCAGCACTCCTACCGCCAAGAGAATTGGCGCGCTGACGCTCTGCAAAAAGCGGATGTACTCGATTCCTTGCAGAATCACGAGCAGGTTGATCAGCCAAAACACCAGGAAGCAAATGGCGACTCCGGCGTGAACCTGTCGCCATCCCGGCCACAGAGTCCCTAAGAGGGTATTGATCGCCTCGCCGCCAATCCAGCTCTGAATGCCGAACCAGCCACACGCCACTAGCGCCCGCAACACCGCGGCGATATTGGCCCCGAGCACGCCGAAGGACGAGCGCGCCAGCACCGGGAATGGAATTCCGTATTGGGTTCCGGGGTGCGAGTTCAACAGCATCGGAACCAACACCAGGAGATTACCCACGAACACGGTGAGCAGTGCCTGTCGCCAGCTCATTCCGCCTTGGATCATGCTGGCGGCCAGCATGTAGGTCAGGATGTTCACCGACATGGAGACCCAGAGGGCAGCGTAGTTATAGAGTCCCCAGGTGCGTTGCTTCTCGTTCGTGGGAGCAAGATCCGGATTGTAGAGTGAGCTCGCTTCGATGCTTCTTGAAGCTAGGGAAGTAGGCATTCTGATTTCCCATTGGGTCAATCCGCCGCCACCGCTTTTCCGGTTTGCGCGGTCAGAGGACTGTAGGTTTCAGGACGGCGATCGCGGAAGAACTGCCATACCTTGCGCACTTCGAGGATCATGTCCAGGTCGAGGTCGGCGACTAAAAGCTCGTCTTTATCCCGACTGGCTTGGGCGACGATCTTGCCCCGGGGATTGCAGAAGTAACTCTTGCCGTAAAACTCTCCGATGTTCCAGGGCTTCTCTTCGCCCACCCGGTTGATGGCGCCGACGAAGTAACCGTTGGCTACGGCATGCGCCGGCTGTTCGAGCTCCCACAGATATTCCGAGAGTCCCGCAACTGTCGCCGAAGGGTTGAACACAATCTCTGCCCCGTTGAGCCCCAGAATGCGTGCCCCTTCCGGAAAATGACGGTCGTAGCAGATGTACACGCCGAGCTTGGCATATTTCGTCTGGAACACCTCATAGCCTAGATCGCCGGGCGTGAAATAGAACTTCTCCCAGAAACCCGGGTGGCAGTGCGGGATGTGGTGCTTGCGATATTTGCCTAGATAGCGGCCATCCGCGTCGATCACGGCAGCCGTGTTGAAATACACGCCCGCCATCTGCTCCTCGTACACGGGCACCACCATGACCATGCTATGTCGTGCGGCCAGTTTTTGCATGAGGACGGTCGTCGGCCCCTCGGGCACGGGCTCCACCAGCTGGTACCAGCGTGGGTTCTGCTCGGCGCAAAAATAGGGGCCATAGAAGAGCTCTTGCAGACATAAAATTTGGACTTTTCTCTTGGCCGCTTGCCCGATCAGCTTACGATGCTTCTCGATCATCGCCTTCTTGATTTCAGCCAGTGAGTGATCAGCCCCGAGCACATTCCGAGCTTGAATCAGACCACAGCGAACTATCCTTGGCATAAAGACCTCCGCGGCACGCACTATAACAAAAATCGGGGCTCATCGTGATCGCTGCTCCAGGGGTCCTTGCCTACCCTCGGCAACCTTCTGCGAGGAAGCGGCCCGGTTGGGGCTGTGGCGATAACAGCGACCGCCAAGTGGACGAAATGGTAGAGGCCAGGAATGTATTCGCCCAGCGATATTTTCAACCTCAAGCGAAGCGCCGACCACCAATGGGCTATTTTGGGAGGAGAAATTTCGCAGCTTTATCTTTACAACTCTGCGACTGACAGCTTCACCTCCTCGAGTACCCCTGTTGCTGCTGCTCCCTATGGTGTGCGAGATGTCGCTGCCAATCCTGACGCAACGCAATTTGCAGTCGCGTCCGGATATTCGGTTTCTTTCTACGATGCGGCGTTCAATGCATTGGGCACGGTTACAACAAAGATAAGTTCATTCCAAAACAGTAACGTGCAGTACAGCACGGATGGTAGCAAGCTGTACTGGCAACTCGTACCGGCCCAAGGGGGTTCCGTAGTCGATGTGCTCGATACGAGTACCTTCATGGAGCTTGGCAGTGTGACAACGGCATTTGATCAACTTCAGCTCGAACCAGGTCTACTTTGGGTTGACAGCGCACAGCGTGCTTTCGAATCAAGTGAAGGAGGTGTTGGCATTTTCGATTGCACGGTTCTGCACCAAGGTTCGCCCACCGCGACGGGGACGCTTCCAAATCCCAAAGCTATACCCCTGAACACGACAGCCTCCGTGTCGTTTGCGTATAGCTCCAATACGGCCGTCCCGGTCGGGTCCGCCGTCACCTTCGGCGGACAGCTTGCTGATCAGCAGTCGAGCAATCCTCTGGTCGTCGAAGCCCCTCCTTCATCGGTAGCGGGGCCGGTGGACGTCATTATCACCCAGCCTGATGGCGAAACCGAGGTTGAACCACAAGAGTTGTCCTATGGCGTGGACGTAGCCGCAGCGACTGCGACACTGGTGCCACCCACGGGGAATCCCGCCATGGCAATCTTCGGATTCGGGATGCTGAACAACAATTCGAGCCCTCCGACAGGTCCGACGAGCATAACGGTGGGCGGAGCGGCAGTGTCGAACGCACCCATCAATCTTGACGCAGTGAACGCGCTAGAAGCGGTAGCTGTGCAAATACCTAACGGTTCCCCAGGGCCAGCCAACATTCTTGTCACCGGCACCAACGGAACCGGCGCGCTTAACGGTGCGGTAAGCTACATACCCTCGGCTAGGATCGTTCCAGCTAGTGGCCTTCTGCAACTTATTTACGACAGTAGCCGCAGCTTGCTCTACGCTCTAACGAGCACTGAGGTTGACGTGTTGAATCCCACGACATTGCAGTGGCAGTCCCCGCTTCTTCCGGGGAGTGGCCAGAGCTACGTTGCGATGGCACTCACGCCCGACGACAGTTCCATGCTAGTTGTAGATGCCACAGCGAACACGTTGACGATTCTCAATCTTGACAATCCAGCGCAAAAATCAGTGACAACGTTGCCTACGCAGACCCAATCTTCCACGCCTACGAAAGTAGTGGCAACCAACACGGGCAAAGCCTTCATAGGAGTCCATTTTGACCGTCCAATCGAGTTTGACTTAACCGCGCTCACCGCTACTCTGCTTTCCGCTAACCTTTTTGGGTACACCAATACTTTCGCTGCAACGCCTGATGGCAGCCACGTGGTCACGGCAATTCTGAATAATAGTTCCGGAGAGGTTGGCGTTTGGAACAGCTCCAGCGATTCCTTCGCGGTGCAGTGGTTCCAGGCTGGACAGGCAGGCGCAGGCGGTTTCTGGACCGACTTAACCATCAGTCCTGACGGCAGCATTTTTGCTGCCTTACAGGGAGATCCTACCGAGGCAGGTGTGGCTGTTGGTTTCTTCGATGAACAACTTCATTACCTAAATGAAATAGTCTATCCGGACTTGGCACCGCCCGACAGTTCAGAGTGCCTCGGAGCCCTATTCAGCGCTAGCGGTCAGACGCTGATTGTTCCCATGGGGGATTCGATCGATTTCTTTAGTTCTTCTACGGGCACTCTTCGCGGGCGTCTGCTAACTCCGGAGCCGTTGCCAGTCTTGACGCTTGCAATCTCATCGAGCGGGATCATTGCATTGGATCCGACCGGGAAGATAATTC
>JASHSL010000180.1 GCA_030040855.1 Terriglobales bacterium | reverse complement strand
CGGTGTAGAGGGCGACAGCCGCGGAACGGTGGATCGTCATGCTGCGGGCGGTCACGTGAATGGGGCTCGAGGAACCGAGCAGGGCGCCGCTCGGTTGCGGCTTCAGGTCGCGATATGTGCTCTTCACGTCGCCTTCGGCGAGGGCGTCTCCGGTGACGCGATTCAAGCGCACGAGGTGCGCTGTAGTCGTCATTTGGCCCTCGGTCACCCGAGGGGAACCGCTGAGCACGAGCATCTGATCGCAGGGTGTATAGCGTGCGCGATCGCTCCATGCTCTTCGGGTCGCATCCACGTAGGCAACGCCGCCTGATTGAAGGAGCGAGGAGATCTCGCCCCGGGAATCGAATTCCCCATCGAGCGCCCGGCTCAGGCTGACGCGATCCTGCTCCCCCGGATTTTGGCTCACGACCCGGGCATTGGGAGCGCCATGGAGGGAGGAAAGCCGGCCGGCGTCATCGAAGTGGGCGCGAAACTCTCCCGCCGTGAGCAAAACTTCTCGCCCCTGGCTGCTGCCGGGAAGCACAATCTGCGCCGACCCGGAAGTTACCGCTTGATCGAGCAGGCTTGCCGCCGTGAAAAAGAAGTCGATGATGGGCGCCGTGACTTCGAGCTTCTCCTGTGGGGGGGGAGCAGTCGAAGCAGGCTGGTACTCGATGATCTTCACTCCTTCTTCCGCGCGCACCTTGGTCAAACGTCGGTTGCTTGAAAAATCAACGACGACGCGTCCAGCATGGGAGAGAATGGGTCGTTCGCCGGCAACCGTACCTTTGACCGCTCCGGAAAAGATGGCAACGCGCGGCAGGTTCGAATTCACCATCATCAGCTCCAGTTGATCGGCCTGGAGGGTAGCATTCCGCGTGCCCTGCACCGAGATCTCGACGCCTCCCCAGGCCAGCAGGTGATCTAGGCTGTTGTCGGGTCGGAGAAACAACCTCGCCTTCTCGGCCTGACCGGTTCGTTCCGCCATCTGAAGTTTGGGATGCTCGAGCAGAACCTCTCGCGGAACCTTGTCGACCACCGCTTGCTCGGCGGCAATCCGGGTAGGGTTCGGACCACTGGTTTCAAATTCGACCTGGGACGCGAGCGTGAGCACGTTGGTTTTGGCTACGTAGTCGAGGCCAACCGCGGATCCGGTCGCCTGAGGCAGGCGGAAATCAACCCGGTTGGGGGTGTGTGCGTCGCCGCTCCGCTGCTCGAAGACGAGGCCGCTGGTCTTTAAGTGGATCGGTTCCCCGCGGGCCTGTGGCGGGGCCTGGTCCGGACTCACTAAGCCTGTGGGATTCGCTTCGAGATCGATCTGAACTTCCCCCCGGGCGATTGCCTCTCCCGACTGCTGGTTGTAATCGAAATTGGAGCCATAAATCCGATCGTAGCGGCTGGAGTCGCGACCATAGACGGTGATGGTGACATCGTGCAGTTCGGCTTGTCCGCCCTGTTTAAATTGCACCGCCTTATTGGCCTCCAGCCTGAACAAGGTTCGACCCTGCTCGGACTTGGACACGGTAAATCCGGTTGCCGTCTGTTGGACCTCGAGGCCGATCTTTTCGGGAACCTGCTCGAGCGCATTTTGTTGCCGGTGCCGGGCATAGAAATACGTTCCCGCCACGATCAAGGCGGACAGGATCGCACCTGCGGCAAACCAGCGGCGCAGCTGGGACGGGTCAAAAGGCATCTGAACTTAGTCTAATTCAGTTCTCCGATGCCGTCCTGGAATCGGCGCGAGCGGAGGAAACGCACGGAGCGTGGGCCACCGCAGCCGCCTGGCTTGTTTTCCTCAAGTCGCGGAGCGACAGCTCTAGGCCGCCAAATTCGGGGTGAGGGTTGTGGTCGAGGGAAAAGGCCACGTCGACAGTGTCGCCAGCGACCAGTTGGGCTTGTGCGACACGATCGGACATATTCCAGGCGAGGGCGTTGTAGGTGACCGCCCTTCTCCAAGTTTCTCCGGGATGGCATCGCGGCCCGGGCGGGGGGACGGCGGGTCGTTCTCCATTCCAGGCTAACTTCAACCTTGCCGCTTTGTCCCGGATCAGGGGTGGCGCGGCCAGGCGCAGGTTGTGCGCGGCGAAGACCGGACCCTGGTTACCGACGCCGAAGGGCTCGAGCAGCTGCAAAGCGTGATAGAGTTCCGGCGTCACCTGGTCAATCGAGAGCTCGCCATCGAGCTCAAGCACCGGCTCGAAGTCCGCTAGCGTGAGGCGTCGACGGGCGTATTCCTCGAGCCGGGCGGTAAGTTCTGGCAGGTGCGCCTGCGGCATCGAGAATCCCACCGCATGGGCATGTCCTCCGTAGCGGCTGAAGAGTTCGCGGCAAGATTCCAGGGCGTTCAGCAGGTGGAATTGCGGAATCGAGCGGCCGGATCCGTGCGCCTCGTGCCCATCTTTCGAAACCACCAGGGTCGGCCGGCCATAGCGCTCGACCACCCGGGTTGCGGTGATGCCGATCACTCCCCGGTGCCAGGCCTCGCCGTCGACGACGATGCAGAAAGCCTCAGGCAGCGTAGGATCCTTTTGAAACCGCGCCTCGATCGCCTGGAGAATTCTCTGTTCCTCTCCTTGCCGCTCGGCGTTGAGCCGGTCCAGGCGGGCGGCGATCGCGTGCGCTCGCTCCGGGCTTTTCGTACTGAAGAGTTCAACCACATCGGCGGCAACGTCCATGCGCCCGGCCGCATTCATCCGGGGCGCGATGCGAAAGGCCACCTCAGCCGAGCGCGGGCGACGGCCGCTCACCTGCGCAACCTCGAGCAAGGCTCGCAGCCCCGGGTTCACGGCCACGGTTAAGGCCTCGAGTCCGAGCTTGGTGAAAACACGGTTCTCGCCGGTCAACGGCACCGCGTCGGCGATGGTCGCGATGGCCGCGATCTTAGCGAAGGAGGTGAGCAAAGCAGATTGGTTTCGATCGCTGCGCCGCCGCTCGAGGAGAGCTTGCGCCAGCTTGAAAGCCACTCCGGCGCCACACAGTGCCTTGCAAGGATAACCGCAGCCGTGTTGGTTGGGATTGAGGATGGCGAGGGCG